>BNWW01000004.1 GCA_025999115.1 Bacteroidia bacterium | reverse complement strand
TCCGGGCTGAGCGGTTGGACAGATGTTACAATAGTTAACGATGCAAGCCGGGCTTCCCATGGTTCTTATTTCTTTAATGCGTATAGTGATGTTTCCAAAATGGATATTTATCAGGATATAACTTTACATAAAGGTCAATATAAATTACAGGCAGCTATGCGTACAGATAATATGAACAGGATTGTTGATCAACATATTTACGCACAAATAGGAGAAGCTAAAGAAAAAGCATTTTTGACAACAATGGCTTCCGGTGTTAGTTGGGATTCTTATGAAGCATGGATTCCTCTTTCTGTTGATTTTATCTTGAATGAAACAAGTGTTGTAAAAGTAGGAGCTGCAGTTAATGCAACAGGTAATGGATTTTTCCAACTGGATAATTTCGTATTAACTCGTACCGGTGATGTTTTAACAGGTATAAATAATGTTAACCGGGATAAAGGTTTTTCTGCCAAAGGTACAACCGGAGGGATGTTGATAAATTCAGCTACCGTATCTCAAGTTAAAATATATTCTGTTGCCGGACAATTGATTAAGATCGCAGAGATTACCACCGGTGAAACATTTATACCTGTTGCTTCGGGTATGTATATTGCTAATGGTACAAAAGTTATTGTAAAATAGAGTGTCTAATTATTATGTATAAACTCAATTAAAAAAATCAGAAATGAAAAAGTTATTTATTTTCTTATTTGTAGCATTGCTTGGCCATGTAACATTACAGGCACAAGAATGTACCGAATTGTTTCCGGGCAAGAATTTACATCCGGATTGGCAGATGACCTCCGTTTCTATTGGTCTTGATACGGGTTGGGGCCTTGCGAGAACCCTTATTTCCGCCACTGAAGAACCCGATCATGTATACTGCGGAGAAACAAGTATTGCTGTAGGAGAGCTTACCGGTGGAGGTTGTCAAGGTTCTCTTGATATTCCTGTTGCCTTTAAGCCTAACACATCTTACCGTGTGCGCGCCAGGATATTCGTAGACTCAAAGAAGTTCAAAATTGGAATTGTGGGTATAGGAGATCTTGTCGGGACTACTAAAAATCAGGAATGGGAACTACTTGATTATTGCTTCAAAACAGGATCAGGAAATTATACAACGATGTATCTTAATAGTTGTGAAGGATACAATGGAAACATTGGTTATATCGACAATTGGGAAGTATATGAATGGCCTGACGTTGCTGCCATGGAAATGATAAAAGTATTGTCGGATAAAGTCAATTCTCTGTATGATGAGCAAAAACCCGGCGCTCAGGCGTTAAAAGATGCGGTTGCTGCAGGGGAGGCTTTACTCCTTGCTGTTTCTCCCAATAACGTAGACGCACAAAACGTTGCCCTTAATAAGGCTGTAGAAGACTTGAAAGAAGCCATAGCTAATTATGTGGAGCCTTTTGTTTCCTACGCAATGGACTATACCTTTGTGATTCAAAATCCGACTTTTGAAAGTTCATTGGTCGGTTGGGAAAGTACAACAGGGGCTCAAAACAACCAGTTACAAACAAATTCAACCCAGTCCGGTCCTGATGGAACAGGCAAATTTTGGGAAAATTGGAATGGATCTAATTTTGAAGGACAGATGTATCAAGTGGTTACCGGATTGCCTAATGGTAACTATACTTTAAAAGCGGCTGCATTCAGAAGCAAAAATGACGAAAAAGGAGATGTTTATTTATATGCTGCTGATGCAGATGCTGAAATGACCCGCATTACATCAGAAACTCTCAAATATCACACTGTAAATTGCGTCGTGACCGGTAATGCATTGGAAATCGGATTATTTATAGAATCTCCCGGTACAACTTGGGTTGGTATTGATAATGTTACTCTTACTTATTGGGGAACTTCTTTAAATGCACTGAAAGGTATATTATCTGATGCGGAAGCAAATTATGAAAAACCGATGGAAGCGGCTGTTGCTATGGAATTAGCGGCTGCAATAGCAGAAGCAAAAAATGCAGCAACCTCTCAGGTTACGGCAGAAGTGGAGGCGGCTATCGTTCGTCTTACCACTGCCAATGAGGCTGCAAAAGAATCAATAGCCATTTATGCTCCCTTGAAAGAAAAGATTGATATAGCTAATGCAAATAAATCAAGCTATGTTTCCTTTTCCGGATATGCCGGTTTTATTGCTGTTCTTGAATCAATTGAGCAGGAATGTCTCGCAGGAGTATACAGTGCGGACGACATTCAAGATGCTATTAATTCTTTGAGGGTTGCGGAAATTGCTTGCCGTATAACTAATCCTTATACTCCGGCCGACTTTACATTTGTTATCTGGAATCCAAGTTTTGAAGAAGGACAAGGTGAAAATTTACTCTCGGAAGGAGGAGCGTTGCAAAATCCTAATTTCTGGTTAACCGATAATAGTTTTGAGGGTTGGATAGACGTAAAAGTTATTGATGACTCAAGCAATGATGCTGCACACGACGGACATTACATGTACAATGCATGGGCCGGTACTGTAAATTATTTCAATCTTTACCAGGAGATAAACTTACCGGCCGGCGGTTATACATTAAGCGCTGCTATGCGTACGGAGAGTGAAGGCGATGCAGTAAGCCAATATGTTTATGCGGAAGTTGACGGTATAAAATATCCATCGGAAATATTAACATTTAATACCGAAGCCGGCAGTTGGAAGTCTTATGAAGCATGGATCCCTCTTTCTGTTGATTTTGAATTGGAAGAGCCTGCAACCATAGTAATTGGCGCCGAATCCAATACAGGCTGGTTCCAGATAGATGATTTCCGGTTAATTCGTAGAACCGGCGGTATATCAGGAATAAATACAATTAATCAAGATAAAGATTTTTCTGCAGTTGGAGTAAGCAATGGTATTTTGGTTAAAAGTAATACAACAACAAAAGTAAATGTATATTCTGTGATTGGCCAATTGATTAGGACTGAAATAGTTGCTAATGGTGCAACAGTCATCCCTGTCGCTTCCGGCTTATATATAGTTAACGGATCAAAGGTAATTGTAAAATAATAGAAGGGAGTTGTAGAGGTTTAATTCACATTCTGTAAGGTTGCCTGAAAAGGATTAATGCAAATTAAAAACTTTTCAGGCAATCTTTTTGTTTTTCTTTCTTTTAGTTCAGAATCAACTCTCAACTTTATATCGTTTAAGTCCAATACGGCTCTATTATCAACAATCAAACTGTTTTTTTCAACAAATAAGAATTAAATATTGACCATTATAGAGTAATTTTGCACTTGTTTAATACGATTTAAACTTACAATAGATCCATGAAAAAAATGAAATCCTTATTTTTAATCTTGTTGTTTGGATTTGGAATTATCCATGTCAAAGCGCAAACAACCAGCATCAGTAATTATTTGGTAGCGCAACCCGTTCCCAATCGAACAGTATTATTTGATATTTCGGATGAAGGCGTTGCCAAACCAATCACATGGGGAGTGGATCTGGCATGGCTTAGTGAAACAAACGTCAGGCGTGGTATTGCTTTTATGGGAATTGACAGGATAGGTGTTGTAAGATCGTCGTTTACCCCAACCGCTCCATTGATTAATGACGATTTACAAACTTCTGAACTCAACACTCTTAATACCCGTTTAAATATAATTAAATTACTGGGACCCAACACAAAGGTAGTACTCAACTCCGACCACCCTTCTGTTGACCCTTGGTTTTCCGGCAATGCCGAACATTGGGCGCAATTGATAGATGCGACAACAAGGCGCCACGAGGAACAAGGGCGTACGGTAGTTACGGTTTCGCCTTTTAATGAGCCGGATTATTCACCGACAGGACAAGGTAACATTACCGATTTCTACAATATTGCCGGTGAATTGAGAAAAAATCCCCGGTTCGACAATATCCGTATTTCCGGAGGTAATACATTGAATACAGATGAGGCTTTAAAATGGTACAATACACTGAAAAGCAGGTTGGATGAAGGAAATACCCACCAGCTCGCGGGAAGTTTTGATAATTATGCCAACTTTTTTACAACTGTCAGAGCTAACGGACATCATGCTACTAACGATGAACTCCACAATGTGATGGAGGCTATGGTTGGTGTTGAATATGGTATGCAAACTGGTATTTGGTGGGGAACTGCAGAATATGCACGTGGAGAGTTTGCAAAAGCCAGTTTTGGCAAAAGATTAGGTTATGCCGAACATCGTCCCAACTGGACTGCAGCTTCTGTCTATCGCAGTCCGGAAGGCTATGTTCAAGCTTTTGGCGGCACCTCCGAACGGCAAGCTGTTACCACTACTTATCGTTTTGTATCAAAAGACAGGGATGTATATTACGACGGCTATGGCCCACAGCGGGAATATATTATGCAGATGCCGGGCGGTACTGGTTACCAGCAGGGACAATCCAATGCCGAAAGAGTTGTAAATATTACGTGGGGCGATGACATCCAAGCTGTTATCAATGGAACTTATGTGTTGATAAATCGCAACAGCGGCAAAGCGATGGAAGTTGCCGGAGGTCTTTCAAATGCAGGGACTAAAGTCCGGCAAAACAGTTACACAGGTGCAAAATACCAGCAATGGAATGTAACTCCGGTAGATTCCCGGGTTGGTGGTGATTTTAGTTACTTTACGTTTTCAGCAGTTCATAGCGGTAAAACGCTGGATGTCGCCAATTGGTCATTAATGAATGGCGGCGCTATACAAGTGTGGAACGATGATAAAAATGCAAGCCAGCAATGGTATCTTGAATACGTAGAAGATGGTTGGTTTTATATCCGCAACCGTCACAGCGCCCAATGTGTAGAGGTAGCAAACTCAAGTACGGCACAAAACGCAACTATTCAGCAACAAGACGTAAAAGGTAAAACAAACCAGCAATGGCGCTTCCTTCCTGTTGGAGCGCCCATAGAATTTAATGCTCCCGGCGCTCCGGACAACCTGGTTGCTACAGCCAATAATACATCCATCGGATTAGACTGGCCGGCCAATCCGGAAACAGATGTGGCGGGATATACCGTTTTTCGATCAGAATCGGCGGACGGATCTTATAATACAATCGCACGCGATATAAAATCAACATCTTTTGTTGATAATACAACTATTGCAGGTAAACAATATTTTTATGCCATAAAAGCTGTTGATAAATCATTAAACCGCTCTCCTTATTCTAATCAGGTTTCATCAATGGCTACCGGTAATAAAGGAATGGTAATGCACTTGCCTTTTGATGAAAACACGTTGGATTGTACGGAGAATTTGAACCACAGCGCTCCATACGGAGATATTACATTGGTTAACGGTAAAACCGGTTCAAAGGCTATTTCACTGGATGGAACAAAAAACTTTATACAATTGCCGGCATATATTGCCAACCATCGCGAAATTACTATTGCTACATGGGTTTATTGGAGAGGCGGAGCCGTTTGGCAGCGCATCTTTGATTTTGGAAACGGCGAATCCGAAAATATGTTTTTAACTCCATGTTCGGATTCAAGGCAATTGCGTTTTGCCATTAAAAACGGTAATGACGAACAAGGTTTAGATGCTCCTGTACTGCCTGCAAATTCATGGTCGCATGTTGCGGTAACATTGAGTATATCTGGAATAAAAATGTATGTCAATGGCGAATTGGTTGCAGAGTCCGGTAATATCACAACAAGACCAGTAGATTTTAAACCCATTTTGAATTATATTGGCCGGAGTCAATATTCCGATCTGTTATTTAAGGGTTACATTGACGACTTCATGATATTTAATTATGCATTGTCTGTAGATGAAATTAAAAAAGCCGCAGAAGGTATTCCCGACAATATCGCAGATACAAAAAAGAATGATGAAAAAGGCTTGTCTTTATGGCCATTACCCGCAAATGATATTTTGCATGTAAGTTACCCTGCAAATGACAACAACAGTACAATATTAATATATAATACAAATGGTAGATTGGTAATAAGTAAAGATATTCAACCGGGCGACCATACGGAACTGAATGTCTCAAATTTACCGTGCGGTGTATATACACTGAAGCAGAACGATGGCAAAAAATCATTAACAAGGAAATTCCATGTTATACATGAGTGAATAAATAAAAATTAATGATTTGTATATCTTTAGTCTCTTTCCCTGTGTTCACGATTTTTATGATGTAAGATTTTTCATTTTCATCATAAACGGCCGGTGCATACAAATTGTCATCTCCCGTAACAGGTTTCCTATAACCCTTATTTTTCAATTCCGTTGCAACAAAGTCACTTGTAACTGTAATCCTTTTTCAATGGAAGAAAAGAGTTCGTAAACCGCTAATTCATAAACTCAATGAATAAGGGAAATCATTCTCATTTACGCCCCTTATTCTATCAGGACTATTACCCATTTCTATTTTTATTTCTCCTCCCTGAATGAGTGACGAATATTCCCAATAATTTTTTGTGTAATTTTTCCCGTTAAAAGTTATATTCTTAACAAAACGGGTTTCTTCATTGTTGTTTGGAGCATTGATTTCCAGTGTCTTACCGTTTTCAAAATGAATTGTAGCTTTTTTGAACAAGGGACTTCCAATGACATATTCTCCGGAAGCCGGACAAACCGGATAAAAACCCAAGGCAGAAAAGACATACCATGCTGAAGTTTGCCCGTTATCTTCATCTCCGCAATAACCGTCGGGAGTTGCAGAATATAGTTTATTCATGGATTCACGCACCCAGTATTGAGCTTTCCAAGGTTCTCCGGCATAATTATACAAGTATATCATGTGTTGAATCGGCTGGTTTCCGTGGGCATATTGTCCCATATTCATTATTTGCATTTCGCGTATTTCGTGAATAATAGTCCCGTAGTAACTCTCTACAAAGACAGGAGGCATGACGAAAACCGAATCAAGCATGGCGATAAATGGTTCTTTTCCGCCCATGAGGTTAATAAATCCTTGTATATCGTGAAATACCGACCATGTGTAATGCCAACTGTTTCCTTCGGTAAAGGCGTCGCCCCATTTAAATGGATTGAATGGTGTTTGAAAACTGCCGTCTTGATTCTTGCCTCTCATCAGCCGGGTTTCCGGATCAAATAAATTTTTGTAGTTCAAACTGCGTTGCCGGTATAACTCAATTTCTTTTGCCGGACGGTTCAACTTTTTACCCATTTGGTAGATACACCAGTCGTCGTAAGCATATTCCAGTGTGCGGGCTGCGCTCTCCTTGATTCCTATATCACAGGGAACGTATCCTAATTTGTTGTAATACTCGTATCCCAATCGTCCGGTTGAAGATATTTCTGGGTGCACGTGATTGGCGCCATGCAATAAGCCTTCATACATTTTAAGCGCCTCGCTTTTGGGTGTAATTCCATTGATAAAAGCATCGGCAATGATGGAAGCGGAATTGTTGCCTATCATGCAATCCCGGTGTCCGGGGCTTGCCCATTCGGGAAAGAAACCGCTTTCCAAATAAGCATTGAGTAAACCTTCCTGTATTTTTTCGTTTACAGCCGGATAAAGGAAATTAAGCAGGGGGAACAAGCTGCGGAATGTATCCCAAAATCCTGTATCCGTAAACAGGTAACCGGGTAATATTTTGCCGTTATAAGGACTGTAATGGATTACTTTTCCTGAAATATCATATTCAAAAAAACTCCTTGGAAAGAGCGTGGAACGGTACAAGCAGGAATAGAAAATCTTTTGATTATCAATGTTATCGTCTTCAATTTCTACCCGGCTTAATATTTCGTTCCATTTTTTGCGGCCTTCCGCTTTGACTGTTTCAAAGTCTTTATTGCCGATTTCCTGTTTCAGGTTGAGCTCGGCTTGTTCCAAACTGATAAAGGAAGAGGCGATTTTAGCGTGTATAATTTCTCCTCTGCGGGTAGGAAAACCAATAATTGCTCCTGCATGGTTTTCTTTTGCTTCGGGTATTCCTGTCTTGATTTCTCCGTTGCTTACAGTTGCCGTATAGGTGAATAGCTTATCGAAAACAATTACGAAATAGTTCTTAAAATTATCGGGAACTCCTCCACTGTTTTTAGTGGTGTATCCTACAATTTTTCTCTCTTCCGGAATGATTTTTACATACGAGCCGTTGTCGAAAGCATCGATGACTACATACGAATCGGTTTCAGGAAAAGTGAAACGGAATATAGCCGCTCGCTCGGTTGGCGTGATTTCCGTCACGATATCATGGTCGGCTAAATAGGTCTTGTAATAATGTGGCCGGGCGATTTCCACTTTATGGGAAAACCAGCTGGAACGTTCATTCTGATCGAAAACCGGCTTGCCGGTAACCGGCATAACTGAGAATTGTCCGTAATCGTTAATCCAAGGGCTTGGCTGGTGTGTTTGCTTGAAACCTTTAATTTTATTGCTTTCATAGGTATATGTCCAACCATTCCCCATGTCTCCGGTTTGGGGCGTCCAGAAATTCATTCCCCAAGGCAGGGCTATGGCAGGATAGACATTCCCGTGCGACAATTCGGGTTTTGAAAAAGTTCCTATTCGTGTGTCGACATAATCAACGGGTTCTTTCTGTCCGGCAAATACCGGCATCATCATACATGTAACCAACCACAAGAATAAGCTATTTTTCTTCATTTGAGTTCTATTATTTTTTGTTCAAAATCAATTTTGTTATTTCTTCTTTTCGAGATTGATAAATCTTTCTTACAATATAAACTCCAATTTCCGCCGGATGTTGTATTTCGACTCCTTGAAGAGTGTAATATTTTGTGTCGATTACGTAAGAATCGCCTGTTTCACCTGCTATATTTTTCAATCCGGAGCTGCCCAATTCCGAAAACAATTGTTCCATACTTTCAAAAGTCTTTACCCAGTCGTATTTCATTTGAAACCCCTGCATGTCGTCTGAAGAAGCCGTTTCGAGCACGAGTTGTAAATTGCTCGTATGAATTGTGCCCCAACCGGTGGCTTCTTTCATGTTCCAAACATATATATCAGGAAAACCTTCAACTGCATTATTGGTCACTTTCATCGGAATATCTCTCATGCCATCAAAAAGTTTCATGTACCAATCCACATTATTTGGAGGGAATTGTGTTACTCTTGCTGCCAAAAGAGGGTAGTTATTTGTGTCGAACTTATTATCCTGCTTTGTAATCAAAGAATAATAAGATGTACCATCGGGTGTAATCATCATCTCGCCATCTTTAATTTCGTATTTGGCGCCCACTGTTTCCCATCTTGAGGGTGTGTTAAAATCGTCTTCAAAACGATAGACTTCGGTTTCGTTTATTAATTGATTGATCAACTCGTTATTTTTGTTTATATATTTTCCGGATATTTTGCTTTTTGCTTTTTCGGCCAAAATAAAGAATTCGTCCATGCAAACAGCTTTGAATCTTTCGGAAGGAAGGTTTTTCATCACTTCTGCGGCAAATGTGGGGTCACAGGCATAAACGTGAATAAACCATGGAGAATCGTTCGAAACAGATGATGTCTGTTGCTTGATGTATTTAGCCATATTAAAAGGAATTCTCTTTGTTGGAGGCATATAGAGATCATAATACATGTCGCTGCTGATACGGGGTATCACACCTCCATAATCAACGAACTGGGAACTTGTCCATTCGGTATAGCCTTTTACGCCCATGCTTTGTATCCATTTGTCTTTTTCGGGAACGCTGTTCCACCAAATATCCATGTAATGCATATCCGTAAATTCCGCTGCTTCCCGGTTCTTTTGAGCGTATATCAACCGGGCTTCGGCAGTCGAATGTCCGGCATCAAAATATCCTATACCTGAGGTTGGCATATAAAAATAATCGTTTTCAGTCATGTTTTCGTAATAGAACCTGCCCAGAGCCGGAAGCAATTGGAGGATTCTCGGATTAACCGGCCAGTTGAAAGGAATAATACCCCGTTTATCGTGCAACCATGTTCCGCCTTGCATCAGGTTTCCGATAGATTTATATGTATCGCCTTCACTGATGCTGAAAGTGATGTAAATCTTATTTTCCAGGGTTGCATCGTTTTCGTTCAGATTCCGGATTTGCTTGAAAGAGGTTACGTTGGCAGGAAATACTGCATGAAGAGACATATTCGGCGAAGCGTTGGAACAAATCAATGCGTGCCCGACTTCTCCACAACGGGCTTGCAATACATATTCGTTTGGATCGCCCCAGCCGATTATGCTGCTGCCGGGATTGAGATGTGCAAATATTTCATTCAGTAATGCAGCTTCGTCATTATCGTAAGGGAAAGACTGACCACCGTCGGTATGAATATTTGAATCGGCATAAGACAGATAGAAAGAGAACAAGCGTTTGGATATGGCGTAATCAAGGGAGTAGAGGCAACGTTCTCCATTCCAGAACGAGTAAGCAGCTTCTGCCGATGTTCGGGATAAATATTCATTGACAGCCCAGCGGTGAGCGGCGAGTTTATTCCTGAAGCCTTTGGTAGTCAGGTCGACCAGCAAGGTTTTTTCTTTCAGGAGCGGATGTTTATCCAACAGATTGTTTGTAACGGGGATAGCATCTTCTATTCCACAGACAGTTGCTGCAACAGCGATACCGGCTGTGCCGGTGAGCGCCGCATATTTCACAGTTCCGTTATATAAGGAAGAAAAAGCGGTAAACAGTTCATCGAAGCCGGTTTCTTGAAAAGTACAATTATACGTTTTACCGTAATATTCCTTAAAAACGTCTTCCAATGCGGGATATTTATCCAGAGTAGCTTGGGAAATAGCGATTAAGCCATCTCGTTGCAAGTTTTCGTCTTCAAACCTGTATCCGCTTCCGTGAAAGCAACCCTTATCTTTGGGTTCTATCATTATTTGCGGTTTTTCACGGTTTGCCAGTCCTTGAAGAACGGCGACAGCAGCGACTTCTTCTTCATTCAACGAAGATATATCTATTGTGTAGATAGTTGATGAATCTGCAAAAACAGACAAACAATTAATCAGATAGAAAAACTGGATTATAAAAAGAATTTTAATCCTGTTGTAGATTTTTTTATTCATGGTGTAAAAATTTAAAAATAAAAATATTGACAAAGGTACGTTATACCGGTTGCAAAGGGGTATACTATGTTTCCAAATAGGTATACTCATGACGGATTATTTTTATTCCTGTATTCTTTCGGTGTACAATTATACATTTTCAGGAACTCCTTATAAAAGTAAGATTTATTGTTGAAGCCGCATCTGAACATTATTTCCTGCACGGTGAGGTTTGTTGAAAGCAGCAAGTAGATTGAATGGTTCATTTTGATAGTTTTAATGAATTCGCTTGGAGTCTGGTTTACTGTTTCTTTT
This sequence comes from Bacteroidia bacterium, assembly GCA_025999115.1. Next base: position 38,950 of record BNWW01000004.1, on the reverse strand, counting down.
ATTTTTCGGTACATTGTTATTTTACTCATACCTATTTGTTCGCTGATATAGGATGGAGACAAACGTTCATCGTCCATGTTTTCTTCAATGAACCGGATGATTTTTATTAGAAGTTCCTTGTCTTCTTTATGGATAACATTTCCGTTTTCCAGCATTTCAAAAGCTGTTACAGAAGAATTATAATATTCCTGAATTAACTTGTGTTTGACGAGAATATTTTCGACAGCGGCCATTATGTGTTTGGGGTGGAATGGTTTAGTGATGTAGATGTCGGAGCCGCTTTGAGCTGCCAGAATCTGGTCTTCGACAGATGTTTTTGCAGAAAGGAAAATGATTGGCAAATGATTGGTAAATATATTTGATTTCAATTCTTTGGCAAGTTCAATACCGTCCATTTCGGGCATAATGATGTCGCTTATGATCAGATTGGGGCGCTTTGTTTTCATCAATTCCAAGGCTTCCAACCCGTTGGAGGCTTCCATGATGTTGGTATATTTTTCGCTTAATGTATCGCGGATTAAATCGCGAATTTCCTTTTCATCATCAACGATAAGTATCAGAGGACTGCCGTCTGAACCGGAAGGTAATTGTTGCAGCTGAAATTGGAGTTTGCTGTTAACTTTTTTGGGGGCGTTTCCGGTTTTTGCAAACTCTTCTTTTTCTGTTCCGGATTCACTTTCAGGTGAGATTTCCAGTAATGGCAATTCAATAATAAAAGTAGTGTACTGGTCGGGTTCACTTTCAACTTTGATATTTCCGTTCAGTAAAGTAACCAATGATTTGGTTAATGCAAGTCCGATGCCATTACGGCCTGTATTTCCTTTTTCTATTTGATTTTCAAAATCATCAAGGATTTTAAACCGGTCGAAAATCTCATCGATATTTTCAGGTTTAATTCCTTTACCGGAATTGGTGATATTGAAAGTCAAAATTTCATCGTTTTGAGTTGCGTCAATGTATATATAACCTTCTTTGGGAGTGTATTTGAAGGCATTGGAGAGGATGTTGAAGAGAATTTTTTCGAGAGAATCACCGTCGCTTATCCAATGAATATCGGTTTTCGGCAGATTCGTCTTAAAATCTATTTTGTTTTCTTCGGCGATTTCGGCGTAAGAGTCGCTGATGCCTGAAATAAGCTCTGTTACGTTGATTTTGCTTGGTATGATCTTGGCATGTTCGGTGTCTACTTTCCTGAATTCCATCAATTCGCTGATGAGATGCTTCATTCTTTCGGCATTAGATCTGATAATGTTAATATACTTTGTGATGTACTTATCGTGACTGTGTTCAAGGATTTTTTCGCAGGGTCCGTATATCAATGTGATTGGAGTGTAAAATTCGTGGGCGATATTCGTAAAGAAGCGGAGTTTAGCTTCATGAATATTTTCCTGTTCCTGTCTTTCCAAGCGTTCAATTAAAAGTTTTCTTTTCCGGGTCATTCTCCTTTTTATGATTACATAAGTCAAATAACATAAAAAGGTAAAAATCAATACATAGATAAAATAAGCGAGAGGTGTTTGCCAAAATGGCGGTTTAACCAAAATGTCTAATGTATAGGGCTTTTCAATCCACACTTTATCTCCATTGGTGTAATACACAAATAATGTATATTTTCCCGGTTTGACATTGGTGTAGGTCACATAACCCAAATTTCCGTTCATCACCCAATCTTTGTCTATACCTTTAAGCATGTATTTGTATTCACAGCTTTCGTTTTGAATGTAATCAATGGATAAGAAGTTGAAACTGAAGAAATTTTCATTGTGATTCAATATTAATTCTTCATTTCCGTTTTTAGTTGTCCTGATTCTTTCATTCATGTTTACTTCCTTATTGAATATTTTGAATGATGAAATGTAAAAATTGGGAACAAAGTTTCTCAAGGATATTTGATCGTGGTTGAAGATGTTAAAGCCGGAAATTCCTCCGAAAAAGAGGCTGTTGTCTTTCTCGTTTTTATAACATGCTCCATCGGAAAATTCGTTATTTTGAAGCCCGTTATATTGATAATAAGTCGTAATCTGATTATTGATCCGGTTGATTTTGGCAAGCCCTTTATTTGTGCTTAACCAAATGTTTCCACTGTTGTCTTCTACAATGCCGTGTACTGTATTGTTGGGTAAACCGTCTAAAAGGGTATATCTGATAAAGATACCGGCCTGTTTATTTTCTTTTTTCAACAGGTTCAATCCGGCGCTGGTGCCGATCCATAAATCTCCGTTTTTACTTTTGTATAAATAAAGTATATCATTGCTGCTAATCGACCGGTCATCTTCCGAAGTATACCGGAAAGAATCGAACGTCTCTTTTTCAATGTCAAAATAATTCAGTCCGCCTCCTCGTGTGCCGACCCAAAGGTGTTTATCGTCTGCCGGAACAATGGTATAAATGATATTGTTGGTAAGGGATTTTTCGTCGTTTTTATCATGCAGGTATTGTTTGTATTGAATTGCTTTATAAGATTTTGAATTTTTTGTTACTTTTATTTTATATAATCCGAATTCCGAAGTGCCAACCCATAAAGTTGAATCTTTTTCGGAACAGTATATGGCATATATCTGGTAAGGTATATTGGTCGACATGTCACTCATGTCGAGAGTTGATAAAGTATTGCGGGAGAAGATATTTATTCCACTTCCATCCGAACCTATAAACAAATCTCCTCCAAAGGCTTTGGTGATCGTATAGACGGAATTATTGAGCAGTCCGTTGTTCGTGTTGTATTCGGCTGCAACTTTACAGTCAGGAGTATTGTAATTTTCGAGGACAGCAATTCCGCCACCTTTTGTTGCAATCCACAGTCTTTTGAGGCTGTCTTCACAAAATGATCTGACGATACTTTGTTCTTTGGTCAACCGGATAGTATTGAAAAGTTTATTTTTATCGTAGCACATATAAATGCCGTCGCCGTCGGTTCCCAACCACAGTATGTTTTGATCGCCTTTGTAGAAATAATTGATTCTGATACTTTTCATCTTTTCATTGAATACAGGTGCGGATTCTCCATAAAGCATTCTTGTATAATAGCTTCCGGTTCCGGGAGAAATATAGAGTGTTTGATCAATTATGTCTATTCTTAAGATTGATGCATGGGAAATAATTTTTTTCAAATCATATTCTCCTATTTTTTTGTCGCAACTTGTGTCATAAACATAGATTTTTTTATTTTCATCTAATGCAAGGATATATTGATTATCCGAATATTGCAGAAGTCCGATATTCGACAGGATATTCTTTGTACATTCCGTTATAATGATATTTCCTTTTTTATCGTGTTCCCAGCGGGCAATATCCAAATTGCCGTTTTTATGCAGAATCCAAAGGTTATCTTTTTTATCGATTTTGATATTCCGAATGTCTTGTGTAGATATTAACGGTGTGTTTATAGCTTGAAAATCCTGTTTTTCTTCGTCATAAAAAGAGATTCCCCATTCGTAAACGGAACAGAATATGGTGTTGTCTGACGATTTGGTTATCGCATAAATTTCGGGCAAAGCTACCGGATAACTTTTTTCGTAGCCGAAATAGTAGCTTTGAAACGTTGAATTATTTACGTTCATTCTGTTAATGCCGTGAATGGTAGTAATCCACAATATACCGCTTCTTTGTTCAATGATGTTTCTGATGTTATTATCGCTGATTGCTTGAGGGTTTCCCGGATCGGGTTTGTAGGTTTTGAATTCTTTGCCGTTAAAAGAATTGAGTCCGTCCCATGTTCCGAACCATATAATTTGTTGAGAATCCTGCAATATACAATTGACGGAACTGTTCGACAATCCCGAAGCATTTGTTAATTGTGCATAGTTAATTTCATTCGCATGAATACTGTTAACAAAAAAAAGTATTGTAATCAGGTGTACAAAAATATATTTTTTCATCTCTTATTTTCCCTTCTATTTAGTGATAAAAGTAATATGAATTTTTCAAATGCTAAAATTATACATATTATCCTTGTCGAAAGTATCTTTTGGTTTCATATAAGTATACTTGAAGGAAAAATATGAAAAAAACGTCTGCTTTTGGGAAGATATATATACTTTTTTGATATTCCAGTGTACTTGGATTGGGTTGATAACCTATACATTTGCCCAATGGATAGAAAAAGAATAATCTTTTATCAAATAGTATAAATATGAACGAAGTAAAGTTGTTTTTGAGTCAACCTAAAAATACAAGGACTCTGTTGTTGACCTCTTTTATGTATGCCTTTGTATTACCTGTAGTAGATATTTTTGTCGCAGCCTACATTATGCGCAATTCCTCCGATGTGGGCAGGGTAGTGATTTACCAGTTGACGGTTTATACCGGAATACCTCTCACATTTCTTGTAAACGGTTACTTGTTGAATAAGGTCAATCCGGGCTTGTTGTATGCTTTCGGAATGCTTTTGAGCGGAATATCCATGTTGGTTATGACGTCGCTGCCTGTGTTGGATTTTACCGGAATCGGCGTTGCCGGCTTGATTATGGGCATGTCGTTTGGTTTCTTTTGGGCAAACAGGGATTATTTAGTTCTTATTTGTACGACCGATAATAACCGGAATTATTATTACGGACTGGAAACGTTTTTCAATACTTTCACTTTTGTGATTGTGCCTGTAAGTGTTGGCTGGTTTATTCAGTCGGCGGAACATGTTTCGTGGGTTTCAAATATCAATTTTGCATACAGGTTGGTTATTTATGTTGTGATAATTATTACCGTTTTGGCATCAGTTCTTATCAACAAGGGTGCATACCAAAAGCCTCAAAAAAGCCGGTTTATTTATTTCAAATACGACAAGTTATGGTACAAAATGTTGGTTGTCGCCGTATTGAAAGGATTGGTTCAAGGTTTTATTGTAACGGCGCCTGCCATGCTGATTATGAAACTTGTCGGAGAAGAGGGTGCACTGGGTACCATGCAGAGTATCAGTTCGTTATTAACGGCGGTATTGATGTATGTAATAGGGCGTTTTTCCAAGCCACAGCACCGGTTACAAATTTGGGGGATTGCGGTTCTTCTTTTTGTTGCAGGTTCTTTCATTAATTCCATATTTTTCAGTGCAGCGTCAGTTCTTATCTTTTTATTGATGATGATTGTAGCTCGTCCGATGTTTGATTTGGCTTATTTCCCGTTGCAAATGAAGGTGATTGATTTTCTGAAAGACAGGGAAAACAGGAATGAATTTTCTTATTTATTCAGCCATGAATGGGGATTATATGTTGGGCGTTTTCTGGGTTGCGGAACTTTTATCCTGATAACTTATACTATTTCAGACAATGCCGCTTTGATATTTACCTTGCCTTTGGTTACGGTTTTGCAGTCATTCTCTTACTTTGTTATGAAGAATATTTTGGGAGAGATGAATGAAAGAGAGGAGAAATGTCAAACAGAATAAAACGGTTTTCCCATACGGAGAATATGTTCTTTAAGTTCTTTATTGGTTAATGTGGAAAGGTTAATTAAATCAGCATTATATGGCAGAGAACTATCAGAAATGTCGCTTTTAATTTTTTTCAATGTTTGATACGAAAGTATTTTTAACATCAATTTATTCGGATACCTTTCGTTGCATTATTTTGCAATATGCAATGTGTTTGATAAACATTATTTATCAGTTCCTCAAAATTATTTTTCTCTGTAAGCAACATATTTTGTCTGTTTTCTCCGGCTGCAAATTTACATAAAATCCCCCAATTTTCCTATTTTAGTCACACAAATAACATTAATGGCCTGAAAATCAAGTAGTAAATTCTTTATTTTAATGTCAAATCGTAATCGAAGATGAAAAAAATATACGATTTGTCACTAAAAAAACAGCCCAAATTACGATTTGGCAAGAAAATATATACGATATGTCCACTCGATTATTTTTTTGCATATTACTTTTGCTGCAAAAATTTCCGAATATGAACAAAGTCCGCCATTTCCGGCCACTTTTGATACATTTATCAGTAAAATATTATAATTCATTTTATGAAAAACATACTTTTAACACTGACGCTCCTGTTACCTTGCTTTGTAACGGCGCAGAACGACACACAGCACAAAATTGATTCGCTGCGGCAGGCAATATCCATGCAACATGGATTGGATAAATTAAATTCCTATCATCTGCTCTGCGGTTACCTGTTCAACATTGGTTCTCTTGAAGACCTGCAAACCCTTTTCGGGGAGTATGAAACTGCGCTTGTGCAGGAGCAGCCGGATTATTATTTCAAGCACTATTTATTGCTTATTGACGCGCTTAATGCCTCCATGAAATACGAAGAGTGCCGGCAGGAAGCAAAAAATACGTACGAAGAGGCAAAAGAGCGTAATGATACCATAGGCATGTTTTACTCCGTTTTTTCGCTGGCGGATATTGACGCGAAGCAATATCGCCTTGCCGGATAGGGTGTTCAGTAAATAGTATCAAAAATTTTGCAAGACCATTTTACCCAACCCGAAAGATTGATAAAGCGAGCGTGCCTTTTTCCTTTTTGTACAGGTTTTGCAGATTACGCATTTATTCGTTGTAATCAGAGAGCAGGCCACTTTTTTCATCAAAGAATGTATTGGCCACAGATCCGCTAAAATCATCGTTTTCAACTTGCCAGTCCACGCCCACAGGCAAATAGATTTTGTCAAGGTCCGCTTTAAGCATCTGTGCATCCATGCTGTAACCATTAACATTAACCACCTTTACTTTTGGCGTTTGCCGCCGGTAAGTGATTGCATTGAGTTTGGCAAGCGTAAGGTATTTTCCGGGATAATTTCTCCTTTCAGGTATTCCTTCGGCCATTGGTCGAAAGCGTATTTTCCTGATTTTACGAATGTAATATCGGCAAGTCCGTTTTCTATCAAATCCCGGTCGAAACTGTCTTTGGTCAGGGGACTGCCTTTTGTCCGATGGGAATAGTTGTCAGTTTGCCGGTGGAATTGTCTGCCGGATTGTCGTTTTAGCCTGTTTTCGGTTCTTCTGTTACCTGATACATATTACCGTTCTTGTCGGTAACGGTAACGGGAAAAACAGGTTGTCCCTGCTCATTATTATAGAAATTAAAACCGGCGGCTGTGCCGTTGCTTCCGCCCGGCAACACATATTGCAATTTTATTCCGTAAATTCCTTTGGGAATGCCGAAATGTGTATTTTCAAGTATTATACTATCACATAAAATATTGTCAGCCTTGGTTTGCGACAAAAATAAGATAAATATTCAACCCCGGTATTTGCAACACGGCGCCAACCCATTATACACCGCATCATCTGCTTTATAATGCTCGTTGTCATGTCCGGCTTTGGCAATGGCCTTTCCGGCAGCATCCAAAGTGGCTTCCTTTCCGTCGGATGTGAGATGCAATTTTTGCGTTTCCGCATCCCAATCGGCTGATTTTACGCCTTTTATACTTTTGGCGGCGGTCTCGATTCGTTCTTTACACATTTCACAAGCGCCGCGGACTTTCATGACTGCGTGTTTTTCGGCAGGTAGAGACGTGGCGCGCCGCGTTACTACGGTGGGTTCATGATTCATCATCGAGGATTTGCCTTCCAATTGCGCGCTCGCATCAACGGTAAATGCGCCGTTGGTAACGATTTCTTCGCCTTCGTTTAAACCGGAAACGACCACGTAGGCATCGCCCAGTGAGCTTCCCAATTCGATTTCGCGCAAGCGGAATGTCGGCATTTCTTTGTCGGCCTGTTTGACGTAAACGATCGAACGTTTGCCGGTCCACAAAACAGCCGTTTTTGGAATTACAATCGCATTACCCGATTGCGGCAGAGCGGCTTGAACCGTTGCATCGACAATCATTTCGGGTTTTAATTCGCCTTTGCGATTGGTGGTTTCCACCCGGATTTTGGCTGTGCGCGTGGTTTTATCCAACATCGGATCGATGAACGCGATTTTGCCGGAAAATGTTTTGCCGGGCAAGGCTTGCAAGGTGTAAGTGATTTTATCGCCGGTTTTCAAGTAGGGCAAATCGGTTTCGTAGGCTTCGAAAACCGCCCAAACCGATGATAAATCGGCGAGGTCGAATAAAACGGCGCCCGGACTAATGTAATCGCCTTGCTCCACTTTTTTGGCCGTAACAATGCCGCTCGAAGTGGCTGTAATGTCCACTACGGGCGATACTTTGCCGGATTTTTCGATGTTGGCGATTTGTGTGCTGGTCAGTTTCCATTGGCGGAGTTTTTCGCGTGCGGCGTTTAACAGGCTAGGGTTTTCCAATTTTTTAGCTTGCAGCAATTCTTCTTGGGCGTTTAATAAATCGGAAGAATAGATTTGTGCGACGACTTGTCCCGCACGAATCGTTTCGCCTTCAAAATTGACCGATAATTTTTCAATTCGGCCGCTTACGTGTGCTGTTTGCGAACGGAGGCGGCGTTGGTCGGTTTGAATGGTGCCGAATAAATGGATTTCGTGGGTGGGCGTTGCGTGCAACACCCCTACGACGGTGGTTTGAATGTTAGCCAACGCCACCGCTTCTTCGGATAATGTGATTGCATCGGAATCTGTAGGGGCTCGATTTATCGCGCCCTCGTTGTGCAACAGAATCAAATCCATACCACAGAGCGGGCATTTGCCGGGTTTATCCTGCCGGATTTGCGGGTGCATCGAGCAAGTCCAGATTTGATGTTCGTGTTGTTCGTCGTTTTTTTCAGATGAATTTTTACATCCGTAAGTTAATCCTAATCCAAGGATTAAAGCGAAAATAATTAACTTTTTCATTGGGATATTAATTTTTGAATATTAGCCATTTTTGTATTGTAGACGGAAATAGCTTCCGCCGTATTCAGTTGATAATCTAATAGTTGGCGTTGCATTTGAATCACAGCGCTCAAATCGCTTTTGCCGGAAGTAAATTCCTGTAAAACCAATTCGTAGGTAGTTTGCGCAAGCGTTTTTTGTTTCTTGTACAATTCGATTTTCCGCCGTTCATCGTTTAACTCGTGTTTTAAACGAATGAAATCGGCTTGCAAACGGTTGGATGTTTCTTGAAACTTTTCTTCGCTGGCCTGTTTTAACAAACGGCTTTCTTTTTGCGCTGCCTTGTATTTGTTGCGGTAAAGCGGAATCGAGAGCGAAACCATCGGCATAATCATGTCTTGACCGTTCATATCGCTCATCACGGAAGCGCCATGACCGGAGGAAGCTTGCTCTGGATTTTTCCCCATCAACATATATTGCAGACCGATTCCGAACATCGGGTAGCCCATTTTTTTCGACATTTCCGCTTTGGCTTCGTAGGCCGACGATTCGGATTTCAGCATCGCCAACATCGGATTTTGTGCTTGAATCAGAGCGAAAGCCGACGATTCTTCCGTTAGAAAGTCATTGGGAATCAATTCGTTGGGAATTTGAATTTCGGAATGGGCATCGCGATTCAACAATAAATTAAATCGCGCTTTTTCGGCTGTGATTTCTGATTGAAGACTTGCGATTTTATTTTCCAATTCGATGATTTCCAATTGAATGCGGAGAACTTCCGACATTCCTCCGGGAGATGAGTTTGACATTCCTCCGAAAGATGAATTGGACATCATCATTCCTGAACCATTGGCTGAAGCCAACGGCAATGGGGGCATACTCATGTTGGACATTCCGTTTGAAATTGGTGTTTTTGGTTCTGAGGTTTGCATTTTTTCCCTTGCACCGGTTTGTCCACTTGAATTTCCACTTGCAAATCGTTGAATGGCAAGTGATTCGAGTTGTTGTAGCAGTTCGCGGTTGGCTTCGCTGTTGTGCTTTTTTTGTTGCAAAGCGCCAAGGAGATACCATTGCGTATAGACTTCCAAATAGAGATTGTCTTTGGCTTCGCGAAAAGCCTCAAAAGCCATTTGCGCCATTTGTTGGGCTTCGGTGCGGGCGGCTTTTTGTGTGCCGAACCAAGAGAACATCTGCATGAGTTTGAACTCTGCAATTTGCTTTCCTTCAGCCAATTCCATCGGTTTCAGGAAAAAGCCCATTTCCAATTGCGGGTCTTCATACGCGCCCATTTGCGGGACTTTTTGCAAAGCGGCTTCATAAACATGAAACGCCGATTTTATGGCCGGATTGTTTTCCGCCGCCGTCAGCAAATAATATTGCAGTGAATCGCTTGTCTGTCCGTAAGTTACGAATAAACAACTGCAAGTCAGTAATAGAGATATCTGATATTTGAATTTCATATTTTTAATTAATTTGTAATTTTTAATTTCGTTTCTCTCCACCAACACTGCAAAACCGGCACCACAAACATCGTCATCGATTGAATCAACATTCCGCCGAAAGTCGGTATTGCCATCGGAACCATAATATCGGCGCCTTTTCCGGTTGAAGTTAATACGGGCAATAACGCGATTAAAGTCGTTGCGGTGGTCATGGCGGCCGGGCGAACGCGCTTCAACCCCGCCGTAACTACTGCTTCGCGGATTTCTTTTTTTGTTTGCGGATGTTGTTTTAAAAAGGTATCGTGAATGTAGGTTCCCATCAAAACACCGTCGTTGGTGGCGATTCCGAACAAAGCGATAAAGCCCACCCAGATAGCAATACTTAAATTAATCGGATGAATATGAAATACTTCGCGCAGATTGGCGCCGCCGAACGAGAAATTCAAGAACCACGGTTGAGCGTAGAGCCACAATAACATAAATCCGCCGGCAAACGCCACAAACACGCCCGAAAAGTGGATGAAAGAAGCGGTTAGCGTTTTAAACCGAAAATATAACAAGAGAAAAATCGCTAGCAAACTCAACGGAATCACAATCAAGAGGCGTTGCGAAGCGCGTTGTTGCTGTTCGTAATTGCCTGCGAATTTGTAACTTACGCCGTGCGGCAATTGCAATTCTCCCGAACGGATTTTCTCCTTTAAGTATTGACCGGCATCCTGCACCACATTCACTTCGGCTTTGCCTTCTTGTTTGTCGAAAATCACGTAGCCGGTTAAGAAAGTATTTTCGCTTTGAATCATTTGGGCGCCTTTGGTGTATTCTATTTCGGCCACATCGCCCAACGGAATTTGTGTTCCCGTGGCGGTAGGGATAATCAAACGCGCCAATTCTTCGGGATTGTTGCGCAATTCGCGGGGATAGCGGAGGCGTACCGGAAAGCGTTCACGACCTTCGACGGTGGTGGTGAGTGGCATTCCGCCGACGGCTGCACCGATTACCTCCTGCAAATCGGCGACTGTGATGCCGTAGCGCGCCATATTTTGCCGGTTCAATTTGATTTCCAAATACGGAGCGCCCACTGCCCGGTCGTAAAAAACGGTGGAAGGCAAAATCGACGGCGCTTCTTTCAAAGCGGCTTCCAATTGGCGACCGGCCTGCTCGATGGATTCCAAATCGGGGCCATAGACCTTTAAGCCCATCGGCGCCCGCATTCCGGTGGAGAGCATGACCAAACGCGCTTCAATTGGTTGGAGTTTGGGCGCAGAAGTCAGTCCGGGAAGATGCGAAACATTCACGATTTCCTGCCAAATATCGTCTTTTGTTTTGATGTGGTCGCGCCATTGACGTACCCGGCCGCTATCGGTATCCACGTATTCGGGCTTGATAATGATCGTGTTTTCAAACATCTGCGCCGGCGCCGGATCTAATGCCGAATTGACACGACCCCATTTTCCGACTGTGATTTCTACTTCTGGGATAGCTGAAATCCGTTTATCGACCGCTTCAATCAGATGCAGATTTTGCTCTACACCCGTATGCGGCATACTTGTGGGCATCAGCAGGAACGAACCTTCATCCAGCGAGGGCATAAATTCTTGTCCCATATTGCGCCAAATCAAGCCACCGAGAATTAAAGTAACTATTGGGATTGCCATGAATTTCCAGCGGTTGTTTAGGCACCAGCGTAGAATTTTTTCGTAAAAAAAGACTAACGACCAAAGGAGGGCGAGGATGGAGCCGGTGGCGAGAATTACGAAAAGGAAATTCCAAAACCAGCCGGCTTGTTCGCCGATGGGGAGCCATTCGAGGGTAAGGTAGATGGTGGCGATTATCAGGATGATGATGGTTAGGATTGTTCGGGTGGTTTTGGGCGATAAGGCCTTTAAGGGCTTTAATGCCTTTAAAGGCAACCGAACCCTGAATACATAATAAGCAATCGTCGGCAAAAATATAAACCCCAGCACAAACGCCGAAAGCAAAGCAAACGTTTTAGTATAAGCCAGCGGGCCAAACAATTTACCTTCCTGCGCCTGCATCGCAAAAACCGGCAAAAAGCTGATAATGGTAGTCAGCATCCCGGTGGATAAAGCCCCGGCTACTTCTTTCACGCTTTGGAAAATCACTTTTACCAATTGCTTGTCGTGCGGTTTTTCTTTTTCCTTCTCCAAACCTTGAATCATGCTTTCGACCAATACTACACCCACATCGACCAATACGCCGATCGCTATCGCAATGCCCGACAAGGCGACAATATTCGCTTCTACGCCGGTGTAACGCATAATAATAAAGGTCGCCAAAACTGCAATCGGCAACACACTCGCAATTACCGCCGATGCCCTTAGGTTGAAAACCAAAACGATAATCACGATAATACAAATCAATATCTCGTGCGACAACGAGGTTTCGAGCGTTTTCACGGTTTCTTTTATCAAACCCGAACGGTCGTAAAACGGTACGACGGATACTTTGGAAACCGTGCCGTCTGCCAAGATTTTTTGCGGCATTCCGGCTTCCATTTCCGTGATTTTCGCTTTTACATGGTCGATCACCTGCATCGGATTGGAGCCGTAACGCGCCACGACGACACCTCCGACCGCTTCCACGCCTTCCTTATCCAAACCGCCGCGACGGGGAGCCGGACCGATATTCACAAAAGCCACGTCTTTTATTCGAACCGGAACGCCGTTGCGAACCGTTACGACCGATTCTTCCAAGTCGGAAATGTTTTTGATGTATCCTAATCCGCGCACCAAGTATTCTACCTGATTGATTTCAATGGTTTCGGCGCCAATGTCTAAATTCGATTTTTGAATGGCGCTCATGACATCCATAACCGAAACATTGAATGCTCGTAACGCATTCGGATTGATCTCGACTTGATATTCTTTCACAAATCCGCCCACCGAAGCCACTTCCGAAACGCCTTCAGCCGCTGAAAGCGAATATTTGACGTAAAAATCCTGTATCGTGCGCAATTCTTCGGCATCCCAACCGCCTGTGGGTTTGCCGGTTTCGGGATTACGACCTTCGAGCGTGTACCAGAAAATTTGTCCCAAAGCCGTAGCGTCGGGACCTAATGCCGGTTGAACGCCTGCGGGTAAAGTGCCGCTCGGCAAGGAGTTGAGTTTCTCCAATATCCGCGAACGGCTCCAATAGAACTCAATATTGTCGTCGAAAATAATGTAGATAAATGACATTCCGAACATGGAACTGCTACGGATCGTTTTTACGCCCGGAATACCGAGCAGGGACGTTGAGAGCGGATAAGTGATTTGTTCCTGAATATCTTTGGGCGAACGCCCCATCCATTCGGTCGCCACGATTTGTTGGTTTTCGCCGATGTCGGGAATGGCATCCACCGGTACGGGGTCGTGCGGCAGGATTCCTGCGTGCCAATCGAAAGGCGCAACGGTAATTCCCCATAAAACGATTAACACCAATAATAACAGGGTAATTAACCGGTTATTTAAAAAATAATGCACAATTTTATTTAGCATAAAATTTAGAATTGAATGTTTTTATTAAATCTGAATGTTTTTTAATCCGCGTAATCCGCGTTCAAACAAACGATTAAATCCGGAAAATACAAATTACCCGGAGCAAATCAAAGCCATATTTAGCCGTTCCGCCGGGTGGAAAGAAGTGTTGAATTAAATAAGAAAACAAAAAATCGTTTTTAGGAAAGAAATCGTCGAAAAAATGAAAAGCTGCAGGTTGCAAAATAGTATTCGCAAAGTCAATTATTTCTTTTTGAACCGGCTGATAATCGTCGGTCGATAAAGTAACCTTGTAATCGGAGCAACATTTCCCGCAACAATGATGCGGCAATTCACGTTCCCCAAAATTCATCGAACGCAAAGCGCCGGCGCAATAATGAAACACCACTGTCGGCTGCACAGCAGAAAGCGACAATAGTATTCCCAATAATATGGAGAAAACACGTTTCATTTAGGCGACAAAAGTAATAATTTGTTATGAGATTTGCAACATATCCTCAAAACAGATGTTATTTAACATTAAAAAAATGTATAGAATAAAAAAATATCTTACTTTTGCAGGCTAGAATAACGCAGTCTATTAATTGTTAAAGGAAATAGAATAAATTTATGAAGTATCGCTTACGCTTGTTTGCACTCTCGCTTTGGATTTCATCGACGGTTTTTGCGCAAAATATTAAAGTTACGGGTACCATCCTTTCAGGAGAAGACAACGAACCTATTATCGGCGCCTCTGTTGCAGTAAAAGGAAACACTTCCCTCGGAACGGTAACCGATCTTGATGGGAATTTTACATTGAATGTTCCAAAAGAATTTAAGACCTTGGTCATTTCTTATTTGGGGATGAAGACGCAGGAAGTGGTTGTGAGAGAAAAAGTTAGTGTTGTGATGCAATCCGATGAAACGGTTTTGGAGGAAGTAGTTGTAACCGGTATCGGGAAAATTGATAAACGTTTATTTACCGGAGCATCGGACAAATTGGATGCAAGCAAAACAAAATTAGACGGTTTGGCTGATGTGAGCCGCGGTTTGGAAGGCCGCTCGGCTGGTGTTTCCGTACAAAACGTATCCGGTACATTCGGAACCGCTCCTAAAATTCGTGTTCGCGGCGCTACTTCCATCTACGGCGATTCCAAGCCGCTTTGGGTAGTCGATGGCGTAGTCATGGAAAATATTACAGACGTAAGCGCAGATGATTTGTCGTCGGGAGATGCGGTAACGTTGATCAGTTCGGCCATTGCCGGTTTGAATGCCGAAGACATTGAGAGTTTTGACATTTTAAAAGACGGTTCGGCCACTTCTATTTACGGGGCGCGAGCGATGGCGGGCGTGATTGTTATTACTACTAAAAAAGGCCGGAGTGGTGTAAGCAGTTTGAGCTATGTCGGCGAATTTACCTATCGTTTAAAACCCTCTTATAACGAATTTAACATTATGAATTCGCAAGATCAAATGAGTGTTTATAAGGAAATGCAACAGAAAGGATGGTTGAATTTTGCCGAAACATTCCGCCGGAAAGGTAGCGGTGTATATGGAAAAATGTATCATTTAATCAATACTTACGATGATAAAAGCGAAACATTTGCTCTTGAAAACGTAGATGCCATAAAAAATCGCTATTTGCAGGAAGCTGAAATGCGCAATACAGATTGGTTTGATTTGCTTTTTCAAGATAACGTCATGCACAATCATTCTTTATCCATGACATCCGGAACGGAAAAGGCATCGTTTTACGCTTCATTAAGCGCCATGAGCGATCCGGGATGGACGTTACAAAGTAAAGTGGAACGCTATACCGGGAATTTCAATCTCAATTACAATATTCTCGACAATCTTTCAGTTAATTTAATTTTGATGGGATCTGAGCGGAATCAACGCGCTCCGGGTACAATTGGTCAGGATACCGACCCCGTCAATGGCGAGGTGCGCCGCGATTTCGATATCAATCCGTATAGTTATGCACTTAATTCATCGAGAGCATTGGATCCCAATACATTTTATTTGAGCAATTATGCTCCATTTAATATTTTCCATGAATTGGAGAATAATTATATGGACATTAACGTAACCGATTTGAAATTTCAAGGCGAAGTGCGTTGGAAACTTTTGAAAAGTTTGGAAGTGGCGGGTTTAGCTTCATTAAACCAGAAAAGCAGTTCGCAAGAACACTACATTAAAGACCTCTCCAACCAATCGTTAGCATACCGGGCCATGGATGACGCCACGATACAAGCAAACAACCCTTTATTGTATTCGGATCGCGATCATCCCTACGATTTGCCGGTTTCGGTTTTGCCGGAAGGAGGGATTCGTAACAATACCCATTACAAAATGCGAACGGTCGATTGGAGAGCAACGGTTTCGTGGGTAGAGGCGTTTGACGACACGCATCTTGTTAATTTCTTTGGAGGTTTTGAACGAAATATAACCAAGCGCCAACAAGACCGCAATGTAGATTGGGGATTGTTATATTCAATGGGAGAAATGGCGCAGACCGATTACCGGTATTTTAAAAAGTTACAAGAAGAAGGCGGAACTTATTTTGGACTTAACCGTACGGAATCCCGAATGGAAGCTTATTTCGCATCGGGAACGTATAGTTACAAGGGAATTTATTCCTTAAACTTGACCGGACGTTACGAAGGCACCAATCAAATGGGTCTTTCCAGAAGGACTCGCTGGCTTCCCACTTGGAATATCGGTTTGGCATGGAACGTTCATGAAGAACCGTTCTTTCAATCGATAACCGAAGCCGTTTCTCATTTAACATTAAAATCATCGTATAGCTTGACGGGATCACCTGTTCCCGGATTTGTATCCAACTCCAATGTGATCATTCACAGCACCTCGCCGTTCCGTCCTTTCCCCAGTGTGCAGGAAAGCGCACTTTATTTGGCCGGTTTGGAAAATAGCGAACTGACTTACGAAAAGAAACACGAATTAAATATCGGCGCCGAAATGGGATTTCTCGATAATAAAATCAATGTAGGTGTGGATTGGTTCTCGCGTAATAATTTCGATTTGATCGGTATGATTTATACGCAAGGTGTTGGTGGTGAAAATTATAAATATGCGAATGTAGCCGATATGAAATCGGGTGGTGCGGAATTTACATTGACTACTAAAAACATTACCCGCAAAAATTTCGATTGGACTACCAATTTTATTTTCGGATACAGTGGAACCGAAGTAACACGCTTGGAATCACTTACTTATGCCATGAGTTTAATTACAGGAACCGGTTTTACGAAAGCAGGTTATCCGGTGCGCAGTTTGTTTTCTTTTCAATTCAAAGGATTGGATGAAAACGGAATCCCCACTTTCTTACGGGAAGACGGATCCATCTCTACTTACGACGATTCCCAAATCAATTTCCAAAACAGGGACAACATCGCCGGATACTTGAAATACGAAGGCCCGACCGATCCGCCCGTTACCGGAAGTTTGGGTAATCTGTTGCGCTACAAAAATTTCAAATTAAATTTATTTGTTACTTATTCGTTCGGCAATGTGGTTCGTTTAGATCCTATATTCAGCGCTTCCTATTCCGATTTGAAAGCCATGACACGTGAATATAAAAACCGTTGGGTATTGCCGGGAGAAGAAATTCAAACCAATATACCTACTATCATCGCCTATCGTCAATATTACACCAATTCAACTATTAGGCAAGCCTATAATGCTTATAACTACTCGGATATACGAGTGGCCAAAGGCGATTTTATTCGTTTGAAAGAAATTTCGTTGGCTTATGATTTCCCGAAAAGTTGGATCGGAAGCCATGTATCGGCATTATCGCTGAAAGCGCAAGCTACAAACTTATTCCTGCTCTATGCTGATAGAAAATTAAACGGTCAAGATCCCGAATTTTTCCGTTCGGGAGGGGTAGCAACACCGGTTCCCAAGCAATATACATTAACATTGAGAGCAGCATTCTAATTCATTTAAATTCAAAACAACAAGAAAATAATATAATGAGAAAAATAACAATATTCTATCTTCTGCTTTTTTCGTTGGTTTTCGTTTCCTGTGACGATTTCTTGGATGTAATGCCGGACAGTCGAACGCTAACCGATAGCAAAGAAAAAGTGGCGAAATTATTGGTTACCGCTTATCCCGGTTCTTCTTCCTGGATGATAGCCGAATATTCTTCGGACAATACGGACGAGATCATTGGAAATTTTCAACAAGGAAGCGATATGGATCCTGCCCTCTTCTTTTGGCAAGATGTTGATCAAATTGGGCAAGACTCGCCTGCTTCTTTTTGGGAAGCTTGTTACAACGCGATAGCCACAGCGAATGAAGCTTTAGCCGCCATTGAAAAAATAGGTAATAATGAAGGTCAATTAAATGCGCAAAAAGGAGAAGCTTTAATCACTCGTGCTTTCGGCCATTTTTTGTTAGCGAATATTTTTTGTAAAGCCTACAGTCCTATAACCGGTGCGACCGATTTAGGTCTTCCGTATAGTGAATCTCCCGAAAAAACGGTTCTTCCGCACTACAAAAGAGGAACGGTTGCCGATTTCTTCGCAAGAATAGCGCACGACATCGAGGCAGGCTTTCCTTTGATAGACGATAGCGAATATAAACCGGCGGCAAAAAAATATCACTTTAACAAACAAGCTGCAGCTGCATTCGCCACCCGGTTTTACTTATATTACGGACAAAATGAAAAGGCAATCGAATATGCTAATATGGTATTGCCTGCCACTAATGTACAAGCGGTATTGCGCAATTGGAGCGTTCTTGCCAAAGAAAACGATTTTGAAATCCGCGGCGAACACTTTATCGATGCAACCAATCCGGCCAATTTACTGTTGACGGTTCAAAGTTCATTGTGGCAACGCTTTCACGGGCCTTATTCCTCCGGATCGAAATATTGCCACAACCGTTACCTCAGTCAATCGGAAACCAATGAATCGGAAGGCCCTTGGGGCAACTCGAGAAGCCTTTTTGCATACAAGGCATTCAGTTATACCGGCGGTTTGCCTAAAGTGCAAATGTTGAAATATTGGGAGTTTTTTGAATATACCGACATCGTCGCCGGAATCGGTTATCCAAGAATGGTGCAAGCCGATTTTACCACCGACGAAGCCTTGTTAAACCGCGCGGAAGCAAAAGCATTAATAAACGATTCCATCGGTGCTGTGAGCGACATCAACGCTTTCTTGTCTGTTTTTATAGACACGGCTAATAATGTGGTGCCGGAGCTTACGATTGAAAAAATCAACAATTTTTACAACCCCAGATATTATTATACACCTTCCGAATCGCGATGGTCGCCCAAGAAAAGATTAAACCCCGATTTTGAAGTGCAACCCGGTACGCAGGAAAATCTGATCCACTGTATTTTACAACTGCGCCGCATCGTAATGGTGCATGAAGGACTTCGTTGGAACGACCTCAAACGATACGGTATCGAAGTCTATCGCCGGCAAGTAACCACCAGTTTTCGAACTACGGTTTATGGGGAGGATTTTGTATTGCGTAAAGACGATCCGCGCCGCGCCTTGCAAATTCCGAAAAGCGTGATCAGCGCCGGTATGCAACCTAATCCGAGATAAAATTAAAGTAATAACAATTAAAGCAATAGAATATGATGACAAAAAAAATATATGGTTTGCTTGTAGTGATGGCCGCCCTGATTTTGGTTTCGTGCGACCAAGACCCCATTGACAAGGTTCAAAGCATTTTTGATACCACACAATACCCGCGGACTCCTTTTGAAGAATGGCTGTATCAAAATTATACCAAGGAATATAATATCGATTTCAAATACAAATTTGAAGATATAGAAAGCGATATGAAATATAATTTGGTTCCGGCCAAGGAGGAAAATTCGGTTGTTTTGGCGCAAATCATCAAACATGTATGGATTGACGCCTACGATGAAATATTGGGAAGTAAACATTTTATGCGCCGCTATGTCCCGAAAGTGCTCCTTTTGGTAGGTTCTCCTGCTTATAACGGCGACGGATCCATTGTGCTGGGAACTGCCGAAAGCGGTTTGAAAGTAACGCTTTACGATGTGAATAAAATGGATATTCACGACATCAACATCGAAGAACTGACCGAAGACTACTTCCATACCATGCACCACGAATTTGCACACATCCTGCACCAAACCAAAGCTTATGACCCCCAATGGCAACAAATAAGCAATGCCGACTACATTGGTAATAACTGGATTTATGAACGGGATACCGTATCTTATCGGGAAAAAGGCTTTATTTCGGCTTATTCGATGATGAATCACAATGAAGATTTTGTAGAATACTATTCTTATTACGTTACCAATACACAAGAATGGTGGGATGCCGAATGGGCAAAAGGCGGCGCTAAAGGTATCGCAATAAAGAATAAAAAAATAGCTATCGTAAGAGATTACTTTAAAGAAGTATGGAATATCGACCTTGATATCATGCGAGAAATCGTATTACGCCGGGGGAATGAAGTGCCAACCATGGAGTTTTTAACTTTTTAATATTCGAAATTTATGAAAATAGCCAATAAAATAGCTTTTGCATTGTTATTTTGTTCTCCCTTTTTGCAATCGTGTTTGTTTCAAGAAGAAGATATCTTCGACAAACCGGCTTCTCAACGCTTGGATGAGGCTGCTGCAATCTTGCGCGAAACCTTGCAATCGTCGGAAGACGGATGGAAATTAACTTATTATACCGATCCCGAACAATACGGTGCTTATAATTTTTTGTTCAAATTTGAGAATGGTGAGGTGGTTGCGCAAGGCGATTCGTTATTTCCACAAGGAAAATTTACCAGCAAATGGGAAATAAATAAATCGCAAGGAGGAATTGTCTTGGATTTTTCTTCTTACAACGATGTTTTTACCGATATTGCCGACCCGGGCAAATACATCGCCGGACAAGGATTAAGTGGAGATATAGAATTTATCTGGAAACGTTATTCTGCAGATAAAGATACCATTTATCTGCAAGCCAAAAAGAATGGGGCTAAAATTCAACTGATTAAATTTCATGGCAATTGGGATACTTACATTGATAATATTAATGATGTAATGGATAAATTTGCCAACGGCGCAATGAATAGATACTTCAAAGTAATTGATTTCGCAGATGGAACTTCGCTCGTTTTAGGAGCCTATCATAAAATAACCCGCCGCTTCGACCAAATATTCATCAACGACAACGACAGTTTGAAAGTAATTGAAAACGGCTTGGCTTTTCACGAAAACGGAATTGAATTTTACGAACCGGTAACCGTGAAAGGAAAAACGATTACCGGTTTGACCTACGATAGAGGAACCGGCACTTTCAGCGTAGAAAATGGAACCGTAACGGCCGGTATTCCGCCGTTTGTCATGCCAGGCGATTTTACTCAATTATTTCAACGGGAGGATAGTTACTACTTTACCCATTTAAGTCAGTCATTGATGCAAGAATATTATCGCATAGATTCACTTATGACTACGGCCAAATCCTTGCCGAACATAAATATGAAAAATATTGAATTTGGAGATATGTCATTGGTAATGACAAGCGGATCTAATGCCACTCTTATAGTGTACTACCGTTGCGAGATTGATGGCGAAACCCGATGGGGACAAGCCGCTTCTACGCCTATTATTGTCCGGAAAAACATAAACGGAAGAGCGGATGCTTTTCGGTTTTCAAACAACGGAGCTTCTGCTGTTACGGGAGATTATGCGACTTTATTAAAACCATCGATGGATAAATTCCGCAATGCAATTACACAATCCGGCCGGGATTATATTGCCGTTCCCGATGAATATTTTGAATATATTCGCTTCGGGTCTCAATTCGACGGTACGTTTTTCGGTATCAAAAAAGAATAGACAGATTATATATTTAATATAGAAAAAATGAAACATCTTTATTTTTTATTCATTACTCTTTTGAGCATTAGTTTTGCTTCCGCTCAATCGAATGAAACAGGTATCCAAACGGGTGCCCCTTCGTTTCGAAATTTGAAACAAACCGACGTTTTGGCGAAACCCGGCAACACGGTTCCGTTAGAAAAAGTGCAAAAACAACTTTTAAAGGTAAATACATCCGTATCTCCAAAATTGCAACAACGCGCATTACTCGCAGAACCTCAGGTTTTGTCTACGGAAACTTTTTCCAACGGCGCTCAAATTCATACGATTCAAACCTCCAATGGTACCGTAAGACGCCAAGTGCAATTAGCCGGCCAAGAAAAAAAGTTGTCTATTGCACGATCCAAAGTTCAGCCCAAAGCTCCTCAAGTTGTTGCCGACGACAATACTTTATATGAAGGTTTTGAAGGTTGGGATAAAACGACCGAATATTGGATCCCCTTGGGTTGGACAAAAGAAGATAGATCTTCTTCGGGAGATGATTATTCATGGATGGTTGTATCGGGTATAAGAATAAGCGAATCGGAGATTGTTTATCCTTATGAGGGTACGGCCACGGCTTATCTGTCGCCTGCTTATGTCGGATCAGGAACTAATTACTTCTTTCTGCCTTCCGAAGAATGGCTCGAAACTCCTGTTTTTACACCGAAACAATACGATAAATTATTCTTTAAACTGAATTATAATCCGGGATGGATGTTGTTTAATTATCCACAATATCAATCATCCCAAGGAAAAAATGTAGCTTTTAACAAAATTAATCAGGAAGTTGAAGTATATATTTCAACCAATGAAGGACAGGATTGGGCTAAAGTTTGGACAGCTCTTGATGATGCGCAAGCATACGGCAGACAAGATTTAATAGATGCGATTAATTATGGAGGATGGTGGTCCTCTTTTTCGGTCGATTTGACAAATTATGTAGGCCGAAATATTATGGTTGGTTTTCGTTGTAATAATATCAACGACGGCGTAAATTTTATTTTATTGGATGAAATTAGAGTAGGCGTTCCACAACCGGAAGCATTCTATCGCCGCCCGCAAGGGTATTTGTTTTATACATTCTCGGAAGAATATGAAGCGGCTCCGGTTATATTCGGTCCCGCTTATACTCCGGCTCGATGGTTGAATTATTCTAACCGTGAATCCGAATCTTTTGCATGGATATTTACTGATCCTGTTTCAACAACCGGTAACAACCAAATTGAATTTCAAGATATAAATCCGGAGATTACTTACCCATATTTTCAAGCAGACATTCCCATATTAGAAGCTTCTGCAACGGGAGCTATTCCTTCGGCCTATCAATGGGAGGGTTATTATCTACAAACAGGAGGTTCTACCAATGTTAGGTTTCAGGGAAATACCGAACCTACTGTTTGCGGAGCAGGAAATTATGATGTAAATTTAGGTATGGATGTCGGATATTTCAGTAGTAGCTATCCTAATGGAACAATCTTCGGATCGGGGAATGAACCCTTTTGGGGAGCGAACTTCAAATTGAATGGTATTGGCAATTATTACGAAAAACCCTTGTCGAAATATATATTTGATCGTTTATGGATTCATTGCTATAAATTTACAGCTCAACCGAATGCTGAAATGCAAGTAATTATACACCGTATAGTAAATAATTATTTGGCGGATACGATTGCTACTTCTATTTGCTATGGCCGGGATGTTGAAGCAATAAATCGCGGCAAAGATGCAAACGGCAAAGACGTATTCTATTACACCATTCCTTTTGATTTTGATGAATACCTTGAAATAGAAGACGCTATTTTGGTTGAGTTTAAAGGATATTTGAATCCTGCAACTGTTTCAACGATAGCACCCATCGTGCAAAGTGAAGATTCTCCTTCCGGAGATTGCTACGCTTATGTTTTCTTAACCGCGACAACTTCCGACGGAGGAAAAGAAGAACTTCTTTATCCGATGACATCTATTGTGGGATGGAGTACCTCATTCTATTTTAATATGAATGCAGAGTTCACATTCATGCACACAGAGGATAACCGTTATGAAGTTCCGGCGCAAGGCGGAACAAAAGATTTTAGCATTGATAGCTATTATTATCCGGCATCTTGGTGGTTGGATACCACTCCTCCGGATTGGATTACCTTAGAAGAACCGATTCTTGTTGATCAGGAAACAGGGATTGCGACACTCCCCGTTACTGTTGCCGCTCTACCCAATGGCGTAGAAGGTCGTAATTATAATGTTTACTTGTATTCTCCGGGAAGTTCGCTGACTATTCAAATAAAACAAGGTAATGCCGGTTGGCTCCCCGATATTGTGGGTATTCCCAACACCCAACCCGAAGCCACCCAAGTAATTCGCCAAGGCAATAACTTCCAATTGACTTATCCGAAAGCAGCTCAATCGCTGGCCGTTTACAACATCGCCGGTCAGAAAGTGGCCGAAAAAGCGTTGAATGCAAGCGGAACGGATGTGTTGCCGGCGGCTCATCTCGCGAATGGCGTGTATATTTTGAAATTTAACGGAACAAATACAACCGTAAAAGTGATCAAATAATTTATTCGTCGAAAATAAAAAAGCGATTAAGGAAGTTTCTTTACCGCTTTTTTATTTTTTTCAAAAAAATCGTTTGGATATAAAAAAATTATTCCCTACCTTTGCACGCTGTTTTTGAAAAATAGACAATTGAAATAATAAAAAATAAGATAAAGAGATGTCAAAAATCTGTCAAATTACCGGGAAAAAAGCGTTGGTCGGAAACAATGTTTCCCACTCCAATCGCAGAACGAAAAGAAAATTTGATGTGAACTTATTTACGAAAAAGTTCTATTGGGTAGAACAAGATTGCTGGGTAAGTTTGAATATCAGTGCAAACGGATTGAGAACCATCAATAAAGTGGGATTAAATGCAGCCATCAAACAGGCGGCTGAAAAAGGTTACATCAATTAAAATAGGAGACCTGAACAATGGCAAAAAAAGCAAAGGGAAACCGGGTGCAAGTAATTTTGGAATGCACCGAACACAAAGAAAGTGGTTTACCGGGAACTTCCCGCTATATTACCACCAAGAATAGAAAAAATACAACCGGTCGTTTGGAGTTGAAAAAATACAACCCCATCTTGAAACGGATGACGGTTCATAAAGAAATCAAGTAAAATCGAAAGACAATGGCAAAGAAAACCGTGGCGGGATACCGCGAAAAGTCTGAAGGACGTTCTTATTCAAAAGTGATTAAAATGGTAAAATCGCCGAAAACAGGCGCTTATATTTTCAAAGAAGAAATGGTTCCGAACGAAGCAGTGAAAGACTATTTCCAATAATTTGAAAACCGCAAGTATAAAAACTTCCTTTTGATATGCAAACTATCGAAAGGAAGTTTTTTATTTTTTGATTCAACAAAATTTCTTTCCAATCACAGTAATGATTTATCGCATACAAGCTCCGAAAACAATTCACACTTCGGTAAAATTGCCGGCTTCCAAAAGCATCAACAACCGGGTGTTGATTTTAAACGCATTGAGTAACAGCCCGTTTGCAATCGAAAATCTATCGGATAGCGATGATACGCAAGTGTTGTTAAAATCCTTACAATCAAACGATTCGGATTTCAATATCGGAGCGGCAGGCACTTCGATGCGATTTCTGACGGCTTATCTCTCACAGCGTGAAGGAAATTGGACGATTACCGGAAGCGAACGAATGAAAAAACGTCCGATTGCGATTTTGGCAGATGCTTTGCGGCAAACCGGAGCGGAAATCGAATACCTTGAAAATGACGGTTTTCCGCCTTTGAAAATTCAAGGTAAACCCTTGATTGGAGGAGAAATCCGTTTAAATGGCGGTGTAAGTTCACAATACATTTCGGCTTTAATGATGATTGCGCCTTGTATGCAAAACGGACTGATTTTGCAGCTCGAAGGAAATATCATTTCCAAACCCTACATTCGTATGACTTTGGGTTTGATGGAAAAATTCGGCGTAAAAGCCGGTTGGAATGGAAACCGAATCCGGATTGAACCGCAAATCTATCATCCGCTTCCTTTTCAAGTGGAAAGCGATTGGTCGGCTGCGTCGTATTGGTTTGAAATTCAAGCCTTAGCGACATTTAATACCCATATTGAGTTGCAAGGACTGGAAAAAAACAGTTTACAAGGCGATGCGCAAACAGAAGCGATTTTCGCCGCATTAAAACAATCCGAAAATCCGGTTTTTACCTACAATTTTATCAACGAACCCGATTTGGCGCAAACGCTGGCGGTAACTTGTTGTTTGCTCGAACATCCCTTTCATTTTACAGGTTTGCAAAGTTTGCGTATCAAGGAAACCGACCGCTTGAGCGCCTTGCAAACCGAGTTGAAAAAATTAGGGTATCTTATTAATATTGTATCCGATTCGGAATTGGAGTGGAGCGGCGAACGTTGCGAACAGGAACCGAATCCCGTCATCGCTACTTACGAAGATCATCGGATGGCGATGGCTTTTGCACCGGTTTGTTTGCGAAGAAATGAAATACAAATTGCTCATCCCGAAGTAGTTACTAAATCGTATCCGAATTTTTGGAACGATTTGAAACAGGCAGGATTTTTTGTAATTGAAAAAGATTATTACCCTCCAACCCCCTAAAGGAGGCTTTTGCGCAGCAAAGTTATCAGTACAGGCACAAATCAAGAAGGTCTGTACACTGCCAAGTTTCCTTTAGGGGATTTAGGGGTTGAATATTGAAAATGAACAATGAATTTAAAAAACTTATTTCAAAGAGATACGCGGCCGCCGGGCGACCCGTTTGCTCGAGAAGCGGACGAAGGTTGCTGCGGACAACATCAATTTTGCCAAAAGGAACTCTTGTTGCAAGTGACCGGACAATCAATCGAATATTACGATGATGAAGAATTGGATGTATTTAAAAACCGCGCTTCCGACTGTTATTCCGAAGAAGAAACCGGACAATTTGCCGAAGTGTTGCATACGATGTTGCCGGCGGATGTTCCGGGCTGGATAGTAAGTTTGCAATTGCGGGAAATCGAATTACCCGGTGCGTTGAGAGAGGAAGTTACTTGGATTTTAGACGAATTAAAGTAAAACAGATGGTCAATTTTATCCTGATATTTTTTTGCATTACGATAGGCGTTCTTTTGTCGAAAGCCAAAATATTGCCCGCCGATGCGCATAAAAGCGTAAATGCGTGGGTGTTGAATGTGGCTTTGCCGGCGCTTTCGCTTCGCTATGTTCCCGAAATAGAATGGAATACGCATCTTTTGTTGCCGATGTTAGTTCCGTTTGTGGTGTGGGTGGGCGCGTGGTTGTTTGTGCAAATCTACGACTGCAAAAAACGTTTGTCCGCCGGTTCGCGTACCGCCTTGCTGGTTACTTGCGGATTGGGAAACACGGCTTTTATCGGTTTTCCGATGATTGCCGCTTTTTACGGCGAATCGGAAATTCATCATGCCGTAGTGATCGACCAATTGACGTTTATTTTGTTTGCAACCATCGGCGTGATTACGATTTTGCGCACGGCGGCCGGAAATTCACAATCAATTACAGCACAA
The DNA here is from genome assembly GCA_025999115.1 of Bacteroidia bacterium. The sequence goes on along the minus strand of BNWW01000004.1, from coordinate 11,940 downwards.
TCGATTGTGAAAAAAGTATTCAGTTTTCCGCCGTTTGTGGCGTGTTTGGTAGCTTTGATTTTGCCGCACTTTATTGATTTTTCGGTTGCCAATCCTTTTTTTGATAAATTGGTAGCCACGATGTCGCCGATGGCCTTGTTTTCCATCGGATTACAATTAAAAATCAGCGCTTTCAAACACGAATGGCGATTGGTTACGGCCGGAGTGGTTTATAAATTGATTTTGGCGCCGCTGTTGGTTTTCGGATTAGTGTTTCTTTTGCCGAGTGAGGGCAATGTGGCGCGTATCAGCATTTTTGAGGCGGGGATGTCGTCGCACATTACGGTCAGTTTATTGGCGAGCCAGTATAATTTGAATCCGAAATATTGTTCGTTGGTAGTCGGCATGGGCATTGTAGCGAGTTTTTTTACGTTGGCGATTTGGTATTGGGTGATGAGTTAGGAGTTATGAATTATAAGTTATAAGTGGAGTGATGGAATTGTTGGAGTATGCTTTTTTTAGGAATGCGTTGATTGGAAGCCTTTTTACGTGTATTGCTTGCGGAATTGTGGGCAGTTACGTGGTGGCGCGACGATTGGTTTTCATTAGCGGAGGCATTACGCATGCTTCGTTTGGCGGCTTGGGTTTGGGATTTTATTTTGGAATGAATCCCATTTTTTCGGCTTTGCTTTTTTCCATAGCATCGGCTTTTGGTGTGGAATGGCTGTCGAAAAAACAAGATGTGCGCGAAGATTCGGCAATTGCGGCGCTCTGGGCCTTGGGAATGGCAGTCGGTGTGATTTGTATATTTCTTACGCCGGGTTATGCGCCGAATATTTCGGCTTATCTGTTCGGTAATATTTTGACGGTAACGGCCACCGGATTGTGGTTTTCGGGCGTTTTTGCATTCGTTATGATTTTGGTTTTCATGGTCTTTTACCGTCCGATTCTTTATGCCGCTTTCGATCGCGAATTTGCTCAAACACAAGGCTTAAAAGTGTCGCTTATCGAACATTTGATGATGATTGCCATCGCCGTTTGTATTGTTTCGAGTATCCGGTTAATTGGAATTATGTTGTTGATGTCTCTACTGACCGTGCCGCAAATGACAGCTAATTTATTTACTTCCCAATTCAAAAAAATCATCATTTATTCCGTTTTTATCGGCCTTGCCGGTTGTGTTTCCGGTTTGTTTTTATCCTATTATTTGAATGTGCCTTCGGGAGCGGCCATTATTTTTATTCAAATCGTCTTGTTTTTCATCTGCAAAAGCATTGATTTTCTGAAAAATAGAACAATAAAACGCGCTTAATTCGGGGTCAGCAGTAAAACCATGTGTTTATGAAAGGCGCTATGCGCCTTTTCGCACAAACACATGTTTTTGCCGGTGGTCCAAAGCATCGTCTTGTCTATGAAGTGCATGACACGGAATCCCCTGCCAAACCATTAACCCCCTCCCAGCTTGCTTCTCTTCGCCCGCCACGACAAAGAGAAGTACGACATTTTTCTACCCCCGGCATACCCCACCGCCAGCACCGTCAAAATCAACCAGCCCTCGCCGGCAGGAGCGCCGACGCCGGGATCTTTTTTTGCGCCGCCGATTTCATCGCCGAAACGGTCGCCCCGCAGGTTGCCACCGCCGGTATTTTCTGTGCCGGAAGAACTTTGCAGCCAACTGTCGGCTCTGTCTTTCAAATCGCTTCTTCCGGCATCCATCTGTCCGAATGTTGCCAATAATATTATCGCTGTGAATACTGTCTTTTTCATGTCTTATCTGTTTTTAATACACTATTTTTTTCGTTACACCCCCCTGTCTTACAATATACACATTGCCTTTTTGCAAGGTCTTTATTTCGATGCCTTGCAGGTTGTAATAACGCGGCGGTTCTAAAGATTCCCTGTTTTCCAAAGAGGGAATTTGGGTCGCAATATCAGCATCCACCGCTATCGACGAGCGCAACTGCGTTACGCCTTTGGTAACTATCACGGCTTCAAAGGGTTTCAGGGCAAATGACGCTTCGATGTCAAATAATCCGAAATGATTTTCTTTTTCAAGTCCAAAAACATAATAATGCTCGGCGCCGGTAATACCGCCGCCCGCTTGGGTTGTGTTTGTGTTTGCAACCGAAGGGTTGGCTATCAACGAATAACCGGTTGAAATACCCGGTACAGGGTTGGCAGTATTATATAATGTCGGATTTTCGGTTGAAATAAACGAAACTTCTTTATCCTGAAAATCGGACGGGAACTGAATGATGTAGCCTTTACCTGCCGTCCAGGTTTGCGTAAACCGGAAATCGGCTTCGCCCAGGTATTCTTTCAGCAGATAATCGCCGGTTGCGCCGCTCCAGGCAACTACATGACCGCCGTCGGGATCGTCTTTGAAAGCATCCACATATACATCGGAAACAGGGAAGGGGAAGCCGATGGTATGCCACTGGAGCGGTGCGAACGTGCGTTTGTAAATAACTTTTCCGGAAACGGGCAAGCCGCCGGCGGGAATGCCGGTGAGTTGGGAGTTTTCATGGAAAACAACATCTGCTCCGGGTGAATATTCGCTTACACTGCGACTTGCGTCGGCAGGAATATCGAATAAGGCTCCGTTCACCGTGAGCGTTCGGGTTTGCGCGCCGGCAGTGCGGCTATATCTGTTGCCGTATTCCGTGCCGTCCGCTGTGAGCCGCACCGTTTCCTCGCCGCTGCTCGCCGGCAGGAAGAAGTAAACCTTGCCCGTGTCGTCGGTTTCCACGTCCCGGATGCCGTACACGCCGTCTGCCGCGTTGGGCGTTTCAGCGCAGGCTACGCCCGCGATATGCCCTGCTGTGATGGCGGCGTTTGGAACAGACGGACTGCCCACCGTGAGCACGTTGCGATAGACATTCACGCCCCCGCTTGCGGCGTTTTTGGGCACAGTGCTGATTGTAGTAGCATTGACCGAGCCGCCGGTGATAACGACGTTTTGTGCATATATACGGGTGAACCCCGTTACCGTGCCGCCGGAAATTTCCACCGTGCCAGAAGCGGTGTTTTCACGTGTGCCGATGTATGGATGCCAAGCAGTGCTGGTGGCTGCTACCGTTACCGTGCCGCCGGTAATGCGGATGGTTTTATCCCCTATTGCTGCAGTGCTTCCACTGCCAATAATCGGGGAGTCCCTAAGATTGCTAAGGGTTACTTTCGGGTAGCCGGGGATTGTCCCCGCAAGTATGGAAATATCGCCGCCCAACTCTGCGTCGTTTGAGCCGGAGCCTATGGCGGGACCTCTGAATGGGGCAGCCGCGGTTACGGTAACGTTGCCTGTAATGGTGATATTGCCGCATTTTTCGCCTACTGTATTATCGCTGTTACCGCCTATTGCCGCGCTGCAGTCGTTGTCTTCCGCGTGTAGTGAGCCGTTGCCCTGTATCGTAATAGAACTGCCTTCGGGAACACCCAAAGCCGCCCCACCGATGCGAAGGGGGGAACCACGCAACGTGTTTTTGAGCGTGTCGCTGCCCGCCAAGTTCAGCGTTACAGTCGCGTTGTTTTTCAGTTGGAACATCGCTTCGTAGCCAACCGCCCCCGTCATATTAACGTCTGTCAGCGTTACGGTCGCCGTTGCGCCGTCCACGATGATGCGGTGGTCCGTTTGCGATAAGCCCGTGCGCAGGCTGATGTCATACGTGCCGTTGCCCAGCGTAAGCACCTTGCCTGTATAGTCGTAGGTACCGCTTGTAGCAACAACAACAAACGCACCGTCCGTTGCGGGGAAGGCTACGGTAAACTTCAACTCAGTAGCGCTACGGCTCACGTATGTCGGGTCGATGCCGTTCACCTTAAACCCGCTGATGGCGGTGGTCGAGTTGAGGCTTGCGGCGAACTCGTAGCCGTTGGTTGCCGTCAGCGTAATGGTTGCCGTATAGACTGTATTGCCGCCAAAAACAGTAGGGGTAGTGTTCCACGCCAGCGCAGCGGTAAATCCTGTGCCGTTGCTGATAGTTGTCGATGGCGTCTCGCCCACCACAGGCGAGGTTACGCCGCTGATGGCGGCGGGGGCAAGCGTCGTGAGCGTGGCGGTTGCTGTGCTTGCCGCGTGGGTGTTTGTTGCTGCCGTAGCAAGCCTGATGTTGAACGTCCCGGCGGCGGTAACATTGAGGGTCTTATTGTCGCTGTTGATTGAACCTGTACCCGTACCGCCGCTCTCAATGCTGTATGTCCGCGCACCGGCGCCGCTGCCAACGGTGAACAGGCTGCTCAGGGCGCTCAGGTCAATGCTTCCGGTGGTATAAGCCGTTGCGGAGCCGCCTATGTTGGTAACGGCGGCTTTGTTCACCGTCAGCACGGCGGTTACTTTCGAGTGCGCCGCATAGTTGCTGCTTGCTGCCGTAGCAAGCCCGATGGTGAAAGTGCCGGCTGCTGTTACCGTGAGCACGCCGCTGCTGCTGTTGATGTTGCCCGTGCCTGTGGTGCCGGCAGTTTCGCGGGTGTACGTCCGCGTACCGGCGTTTGCATCAACGGTGAACAGTCCCAGGGCGGCGAGGTCGATGGTGTTTCCGATGAAAGAATCATCGCCATAAGTAACCTCAGTGGGATTGCCCGTGATGGTTACAGGGGTGCTAAAGGTAATGTTGTTCGCTACCGTTACCGCGTTCATTACGTTATTCGCCTTATCCTTAAAGGCGCTGATAGCGTAGGTGTAGGTGGTGCCGTAGGCAAGCCCCGACAAGGTGTAGTTGGCGGTTTTGTTGCCGTTTGACCAACTACTAAAAGTTAAAGTCAGCCCTGCATTTGGAGTGAGCGTAACCGTGCCCGGTGTCACGTCCATCTCTTCGCTAAACGTTACCGACAGCGTATTGGTGGACACCAAAACGCCTGTGGTGTTGGGCGACACGCTCGTTACCGTGGGATTGAGCGCGTCCTTGAAGAGGCTCACGGGGCGCGGTCCGTTGTCGAACCAGTAGGGGTCGTAGTCTGCTACGGTAACTTTTGCCGTGCCCGCTGCCGCTACTGCGGTGAGCGGCACTGTCCAAACGTTGCCGCTGCCGGTAGCGGTGCTTCCCGCCGTTGCGTTGGTAGAGGGAAGACTAACATTGCCTGCGGGCGTTGTTACATTATCGCTGAAGGTGAGCGCAACCCCTGTGCTGTTTGCCGTGCCGCTTGCGCCGCCCTGCGCCGCCGCCGTAAAGGTAACGAGCGTTTTGCCGGTAAGATTCGCGAGCGTTTGGGTAGCGGCACCAGTGCGGCGATATTTCGCGCCGTATTGCACGCCGTTCGCCTCCAGCCGGACGGGGTCAGCATCCGCGCCGTTGTCCCCCGAACGAGGCAGGTAGAGATACACCACGCCGTTTGCATCGGTTTTCACGCCGCTGATGCCGTACACGCCGTTTTCCGCGTCGGGCGTGACATCGCAGGCTACGCCGTTGATGGCGCCCGCCGTAACTGCGTGAGCCGCGTTAAGACCGTCCAACGTCAGCGTGTTGAGATAGACAGTTTGCCCGTTGCCGTTGCCGTTGTTCACGGAGAGTGGGCTCGGGGTTTGGATGCTGCCGCCGGTGATGGTGAGCGAATAGGTGACTGCGCTACTACCGGGTCCAATCGTGCTCGCCGTAACCGTGCCGCCGGTGATGGTGATGTTGCCGCCCTGGCCATAGTATCCGCCGCCGATGCCTGCGCCGCCGCCAGAGCCGCTTGCGTTAACTGTGCCGCCGGTTATCGTGGTTATGCCGCCATTGTGGCTGTATCCGCCGCCGATGCCTGAGGAGTTGTTGCCGCCTTTCGCCGTAATCGTGCCGCCGTTTATAGTAATCGTGCCGCCTATGTTTTCCGACCGTCCGCCTATGCCTGATCCGCCATATACGGTGTTGCTGCTGCTGCTGCCGCCTGTCGCGGACAGCGTTCCCGGACCCTCAATCGTCAGCGTATTTCCGGTTTGCACTTGTATTCCGGCACACAGCCCGCTCGCCGTCAGCGTGTTGGTTTTGCCGTCGGCAAGCACAAGCGTTACGTTCGCGCCGTTGTTCAGCAGCAGCGGGCTTTGGTCAGCGCCAAGCCCTGCTATGGTCACGCCGTTGAGCGTTACGGTTGCTGTTTTGCCGTCCACAATGATACGGTTGTCCGTCTGCGATAAGCCCGCGAGCAGGCTGATGTCATAGGTTCCGTTGCCCAGCGTAAGCACCTTGTCGATGTAGGTGAAGTCCTCGCTACCGGTGGTTTTAGTAACGACAAGATGACGACCGGCATACAGACTGACGGTGCGGTTGCCGTTTTCTACCAGATAGTTGTCGAAGCCCTCAATGTCGACTTTTACGGTACCCGCCGTTGTTACGCTCGTGAGGTTGAGCGTGTAGGTGGCGCCGGAGCCGGTGAGCATTCCCTTGACGGCAACGCCCGTCCCGTTCGTAAGGGTAATATTGTCCGCTGTCAGTCCGCTAACACTCTCGCTGAACGTGAGCGTAATGCCTGTGCTGCTCATCGTGTTGGCTGTGCCGCCCACTTCCGCTGCCGTGTAAGAGACAAGCGTTTTGCCGGGGAATGCGTTTGCTGTGAGCGTTTCGGTTTGCGCGGCAGTATTGCGGCTATATCTGTTGCCGTATTCTGTGCCGTTAGCCGTCAAGCGTACCACTTCCGCGCCGTCGCTCTGCGGCAGGTAGAAATATACCTTGCCGTCGCCGTCTGTTTGCACGCCGTTGATGCCGTACACGCCGTCTGCCGCGTTGGGCGTTTCATCGCAGGCTATGCCCGCGATATGCCCTGCCGTGATAGGGGTGTCCGCGTTAGCGTCGCTGCCCACCGTCAGCGTGTTGAGGTAAACGGGTTTACCCTCGCCGTTGGTGGGCTGCCCTTGAAGACGACCATTGACGGTGCCGCCTTTGATGATGATGACGATGCCTGAGGCGGTACCATTACCTGCGGCTATGTCGCCTTTGGTATTGCTCGCACCGACCGCCGTAACTGTGCCGCCGTTGATGGTGACTGTGCCGCCGTCGCGGTATTGTCCGCCGCCGATGCCCGCGGCGTATTGTCCGCCTGTCGCCGTAACCGTGCCGCCGTTGATGATGATGCTGCCGCTATAAGCGTTGCTGCCGCTACCGCCGCCGATGCCCGCACTGCCGCCCGTCGCGTTCAGTGTTCCCGGGCCCTCAATCGTCAGCGTATTTCCGCTTGGCACTTGTATTCCGGCAGAGCCAGGACCCGCCGTCAGCGTGTTGGTGGTGCCGTCGGCAAGGTTCAGCGTTACGTTTGCGCCGCCGTTGAGCAGCAGCGGGCTTTGGTTGTTGCCAAGCCCTGCTATGGTCACATCGCTGAGCGTAATGGTTGCCGTCGCGTTGGTGGGTACGATGATGTAGCTGTCTGTCGACACCACGCCCGTTTTCAGGCTGATTGTGTACGAGCCGTTGCCCAGCGTAAGCACCTTGTTTGTATAGTCGTAGGTACCGCTTGCAGTAACGGCAAAGGGACTGCTCGTTGCGAATGTAAACCCGTTATTCCTCGTGTCCATTTGGTTACCCGACTTATCCTTAAACCCGCTGATAGTAGCGTAGGTGTAGGTGGCGCCATAGGCAAGCCCCGACAGGGTGTAGTTGGCGGTTGTGTTGCCGTTTGTCCAATTATCAAAAGTCAAAGTCAGCCCTGTATTGGGAGATAACGTAACCGTGCCGGTTGTCGTCACATCCATCTCCTCGTTGAACGTTACCGACAGCGTTGTTGACAGCGGAATATCCGCGCCTGTCGGCGAAACGCCCGATACCGTGGGCTTGATGGTCTCCCGGAAGAGGCTCACGGTGCGGTTGCCGTTTTCTACCAGATAGTTGCCGAAGTCCGAAACGCCGACCTTTACATCGCCTGCCGCTGTTACGCTCGTGAGGCTGAGCGTGTAGGTGGCGCCGGAGCCGGTGAGCATTCCCTTGACGGCAACGCCCGTGCCATTCGTAAGGGTAATATTGTCCGCTGTCAGTCCGCTAACACTCTCGCTGAACGTGAGCGTAATGCCCGTGCTGCTCACCGTGTTGGCTGTGCCGCCCGCTTCCGCTGCCGTAAAGGTTACAGGCGTTTTACTTGCTAAATAGCCTGCTGTGAGCGTTTCGGTTTGCGCGGCAGTATTGCGGCTATACCTGTTGCCGTATTCTGTGCCGTTAGCCGTCAAGCGCACCACTTCCGCGCCGTCGCTCTGCGGCAGATAGAAATATACCTTGCCGTCTGTGTCTGTTTTCACGCCGTTGATGCCGTACACGCCGCTCGCCGCGTTGGGCGTGGCGGCACAGTCTATGCCCGCGATATGCCCCGCCGTGATAGCGGTGTTCGCGTTAGCGTCGCTGCCCACCGTCAGCGTGTTGAGGTAAACGGGTTTACCCTCGCCGTTGGTGGGCTGCCCTTGAAGACGACCATTGACGGTGCCGCCTTTGATGATGATGACGATGCCTGAGGCGGTACTATTACCTGCGGCTATGTCGCCTTTGGTATTGCTCGCACCGACCGCCGTAACCGTGCCGCCGTTGATGGTGACTGTGCCGCCGTCGCGGTATTGTCCGCCGCCGATGCCCGCGGCGTATTGTCCGCCTGTCGCCGTAACCGTGCCGCCGTTGATGATGATGCTGCCGCTATAAGCGTTGCTGCCGCTACCGCCGCCGATGCCCGCACTGCCGCCCGTCGCGTTCAGTGTTCCCGGACCCTCAATCGTCAGCGTATTTCCGCTTGGCACTTGTATTCCGGCAGAGCCAGGACCCGCCGTCAGCGTGTTGGTGGTGCCGTCGGCAAGGTTCAGCGTTACGTTTGCGCCGCCGTTGAGCAGCAGCGGGCTTTGGTTGTTGCCAAGCCCTGCTATGGTCACATCGCTGAGCGTAATGGTTGCCGTAGCGTTTGCGGCTACTGCAAGCCGCCGTTGGTTGGCGTTCGTGCCTGTAACGGTTACGTTCGCGCCGTCTAAGATGGTGTAGACGTTGGTTGTGTTGTCAAACGTCCAGTCGTCATAAGTTAAATTGCCGCCCGGTACATTTGCGAGGTCAATCGTTCCGCCGTCTGCCGCCCACGCCGTTGTTGTGCTTAGGCAGAAAGCTGCTGCTACTACTACTGTCCTCGCGAGGAGGGCTTGTTTGATGATGCGGGCGAAGAAGCCTGCGATGTTGATGGTTGCCATATCAATTACGAATTAAAAATTACGTTGTTTACCAATGCAATAATTTATGTGTTGATGCAACGGCAGCGGGCACGGAGAAAAAGATTCTCTGTGTCCGCTGCTGTCAGGGATGTTTTTGCAGGAATAAACGTTCTCCCGTATGAAACGGGATGACGGTTCGCTTATATTGCGCGCGTGTGCGTGTATATGTTTCGAGGGGGGGGCAGTGTCACTGCGCAGAGATAATGCTTTAAATCGCCTTAAAATGTGCTTGAAGGGGCGTTTTAAAGAGGGGGCGCAGTGGGGGCTGTTTTTGCTTGTGGGGATCATTTTTTTGTTTTTGAAAAATTGATTGGGGGCAAAGGTAGGGATTATTTTTGGGAGTAGGTCAAGGGTTGGGGGATTTGTGATTTTTTTTTGGAGGTGCTAAATCAATTTTAGATGGTTTGCCCTGTCAGGGGGTTAAATCATTTTAACGGTTTATCAGGGGATTCCTCCCGTTGGTCGGAATCTCCTGATAAGCCGTTAAACACCCTATCGCAGAGCGATTACATTATTGTAGAGATGATCATAATACCACCCCAATCAACCGCAGAGCGGTTTAGGGTAAATGGAAAATCCGGTTGTTCTACAATAATGCTATCCGCGATAGAGCACTATAAATTATTATTTAATGTCGTTTAATTAAGAGCAATCACTATTTTTAGGTATTTGATTTAATTCAAATTAAGCTCTCCAAAGTATAAAATCTTTGCCTGTATGCTAAAAAATTAGTAGAATTTTTCCAACATTTATTCACGAAAAAGCCATCAAATGCGATCGACGAATATGTGAAGCAGCAAGAAAAGACGGAAAAGGCTCGCCAAAAAAGAATAAGTGATCCCTTTATTTTTTGGCTTGCTGCACTTCTTCCATTACCCGTATCAAATTGCCGCCCCAAATTTTAGCAATCGCTTCGCCGGAATAGCCGCGCCGAAGTAATTCCATTGTGATTTGTGGAAATTCGCTAACCGACTTACAACCAACCAATTCACCGCCACCATCAAAATCGGAACCGATACCCACATAATCAATTCCCACCGTTTTCACAATATAATCAATGTGATCGACCGCATCCTTGACCGTCGCTTTTCCCGATTTTTTCAAAAACCCCGAATACAAACAAACCTGAATCACACCGCCTTTTGCGGCAATCGCACGCATCAATTTATCGGAAATATTGCGCGGATGATTGCATAATTTTTTGGCGGAAGAATGGGATGCAATGACCGGAAACGAACTGATTTCCAATACATCAAACGAAGTTTTTTCGGAAGTATGGGAAATATCAACCATTACGCCCAGCCGGTTCATTTCGCGCACCACTTGCCGGCCGAACTCGCTTAACCCGTTGTGTTCCTGCTTGCTGCGAACGGCGGCATCACACAAATCGTTATCGCCGTTGTGCGACAAAGTGATGTAACGCACGCCCATTTCGGCAAATTTTTGTACATTGTGAATGTCCTTTCCCAAACTGTAACCGTTTTCGATGCCGAGAAAAATGGCTTTTTTGCCTTCGGCTTTCAAGCGTTGTAAATCGGAAAATGAACCCGCAATGCCGGCAATGTCCGGATGCAGACCGATTTGCCGGATAATTTCCGCCAAAATTTTTTCGGTTTTTTCAACTGTTTTTTGCGAAGTTTTCGCATCCCGCGCCCCTTGATGCAGGTAGGCTACCATAAATGTTGCATCCAACATTCCGTCTTGCATTTGCGGAATATCCACTTTGAGATCATAATTCACATAGCCGTTTTCGGAAGTTGCGCCCAGATCGGCCGGATTCACGTGCAAGGTTGGATTGCGTTTGCCAATATCAATTCCGTAAGGGAAAAACATCGGCGTATCGCAATGAGAATCAATTGAATAGATTTTTTGATGGATTTCTTTGGCGCGACGGTATCCTTCCGCTTCGCTGACCGTATTTCGAAACAGCGCCGTCATGGTATCGTTGCCGGTCGTCGCCATGTTTTCGGGATGCCACTGCACACCGATAATCGCTTTATTTTCAACGGATTCGATCGCTTCTATTACGCCATCGTCCGCAACGGCTACAACGGCAAACGGACCGGCAGCCTTTTTCACCGCTTGATGATGGAATGAATTGGCGGACAATTCATTCGTTTTCAGGATATTATGTAATTTTGATCCGGTTGAAACCGAAACTTTATGCGTGCCGGTTTCCCGCGCTTCCGATTGGCTGTGATTTATTTTCGAACCGGCAATTTGCGAAGGTATATCCTGAATCAAACTGCCTCCGAACGCCACATTAATGACTTGATGGCCACGACAGATACCCAAAACCGGCATCTGTTTGGCAACGGCTTTCCGTGCCAAATACAAATCGTAACGGTCGCGTTCCAAATCGCAAGATTCGACGGTCGGATGTAATTCTTCATTGAAAAACGAAGCATGAATATCGCCGCCGCCCGACAAAATCAGCCCGTCGATCTGCGATAAAATACGATCCAAAACCGCCGTATTGTCGGTTAAAGGAATCAAAACCGGCGTTCCTCCCGCCAGGATAACCGCATCGGAATACGCGGTAGAAATACACGAAAGATTTTCTTTGTGATTGACCGACAGGCCAATAAGTACATTGCTCATGAATATCAGGATAAAAAATGCAGTTTTCAAAACCGAATGTTTCTAAAATTGAAACAAAGGTAACTAAAATTCTGCAAATTTTTTTATTGGGCTTTCAATTGGGTGCATTTCAAATTGTCGCATATCGTCCTTGCGAGGGCGTAAGCCCGAAGCAATCCGGAAAGAATAAATTATGATTATCAGATATTTTGCCTGTCGCCCGAAAGGGCGGGATTTTCATAACCGTA
>BNWW01000003.1 GCA_025999115.1 Bacteroidia bacterium | reverse complement strand
ACGGTTGTGGGGATTGTTTCTTGAGATGATTCGGGTAGTGACCAATGTGTTTGAAATAGATGCCGATGAATTGCTGGAAAAAATGTTGACAGACCCCGTTGCCGAACAAAGGCTTACGCAAATGCTCAGAAACTGCCTCCAAGAGGCCGGATAACGAAAATGGAAATGTTAATTGATTTATACACAAATAGATAGAATTTTAATACTTCTCTTTATCTTCTATTTGTCAATGAGTTAAAGGGAAGTGCGAAACATTAATTTATAATAATATGCTTCTGCATAATCAGGTTTTATTTCTACTGCCTTTTTGAGATATTCTATTGCTTTATCATTATCATTTTTGTCTTTACCATAAATAAGTCCCAAATCAAAATATATTCTATAATCATACGGATTTTTTTCTATCCCTTTTTTATAGTATTCTATTGCCGTATCATAATCGCGTTTTTTTGTATATGCCTGCCCAAGATTGGGATATGCTATTGCTAAATTAGGGTTTAATTCAATCGCTTTGTCGTAATATTCAATTGCTTTATCATAATCGTGCTTACCGTCTGCATAGGTTGCCCCTAAGTTGTTATATGCCATTGCGTAATCAGGCTCTAATTCTATGGCTTTTTCATAACATTCTATGGCTTTGTCGTAATCAGGTTTGTCTCCTTTGTAGTTATTTCCCATATTGTAATATGCCATTGCATAATCAGGCTTTAGTTCAATGACTTTTTTACAATATTCTATCGCCTTGTTGTAATCTTGCTTGCTCTCTGCATAAACAATTCCCATATTGAGGTATGCTTCTGCGTAATCAGGTTTTAAATCAATGACTTTTTCATAGCATTCAATTGCTTTATCTGGATTTTTTCTACTCTCACGATAAGCATTTCCCATATTGAAATAGGCATCTACGGCATCCGGTTGTAATTCAATGACTTTCTTATAATTTTCTATTGCTTGGTCATAATCTTGCTTATTTTCGCAATAAATTTTCCCCAAATTGAAATATGCGGGAGATAAATTAGAATTAAATTCTATGGCAGTTTTATAATACTCTATTGCTTTATCGTAATTCTGCTTCCCTTCACACATTACTTTTCCTATATTATAATATGCTTCTGCTTTATTCGGCTCTAAATCAATCGCTTTTTGACTGTACTCTATTACTTTATCATAATCAAGATTTAATTTCCCTAAATATGAAGCACCCAAATTACTATATGCAGCGGCATAATCTGGCTTTAATTCAATTGCCTTTTCAAGACACTGAATTGCTTTATCGTTATTTTCTATCTCAAAATAAATACTGCCTAAATTATAATATGCCTTTTCCCAATCAGGTTCTAATTCTATTGCTTTTTGCAAATATTCTATTGCTTTATCATAATCAGGATTTGTTTTTTGTGCATAGATAGTTCCCAAATTAAAATTTGTATTAGAACTTTTTGGGTCTAATTCTAATGATTTTTCGTAATGCTTTATGGCAATATTATAATTTTCATCAACACTTGCCGCATACGCTTTTAAGAAAAAATCGTCTGCTGTAATTGGGTTTTCAATCCTTTCTTCTGCATTTCTAACTTTTTCTTTCAATTCTTCGGAAGCTCCTTTGGGAATTTCCTTGATTGCCGCTAATATTGCGTCTAATCTTGCATTAGTGTCAGTATTATTTTCTGTAGTTACAAATGTAGCATTAAGAAAAGTTGAATTGTTAAATTGATTTTTTATTGAATCAGCCATAATAGTATCTAATTAAATGTTGTATTATAAAAAGTTGAATGATTGAATTGGTTTTTTATCTCTATATTTGCCTTAGCCAATTCGTCTTGTAAACTTGCCAAAGTTTCTTTCAATTCGACATTTTCAGCCATTAATTGTTCGGCATTTTCTTTTGTAATGGCTTTACCATTGAACATAGTTTTTACTTTGTCAATTAATCGGACAATCATTGCAGCCGACACATTCCCTACAACTGTTGCAGGGATTCCATTATTTAAAATTGATACTAATGCAATTAAATCCATAATATTATTACTTTATTTGTTTTTGTACAAAATTCAACGCTTCCTCTGCCAACTCTTTTTTCCTTTCCCTGCAACATTTTCCTGTGCAATAGCAATAGACCTATTCAGTTTATCAATAAACCATTGCTTGTCGGGCAAGGCGGTTAGATATTGCGCCACTTTTATATTCTTTTCGTCAAGCATCAGCAGTTCAATATGTTCCGTATTGCCTTCGCTGCAAAGCAGCAAGCCGACAGGCGAATTTTCGTGGGGCTGTTGGTCGTGCTTTTGCAGATATTTCAGGTAGAGTTCCATTTGCCCTTTGTATTTGGGTTGAAACTTGCCGAGTTTCAGGTCAATGGCAATTAAACGATTCAGTTTTCGGTGAAAGAAAAGCAGGTCGAACGAATAATCAATGCTGTCAATGGGAATGCGTTTTTGCCGTTCCACAAAAGCAAAATCCTGACCGAGTTCCATAATAAACTGCTCCAAATTATGCAGAATGGCATCTTCGAGGTCTTTTTCGGAATAATAACCGCTTAATCTTAGAAAATCAAGAATGTAAGTGCTTTTGAATACCAAATCGGGTGTTAAATTTGTGTTGTTTATGCTTTGCAATGCGTGTATAATTTCGTCTTCGGGCTTTGCTGCAATGGCTGTTCGTTCAAAAAACATAGCATCTTCTTTTTGCCTGAGCGTGCGAAGACTCCACTTTTCGGCGACACACATTTGTTGGTAAAACAGCCGTTTGGTACTATTTTCTATATAAGCCAGTTCGATAAAATGACTCCAACTCAATGTTGGCGACAGTGTCGCCAACATTTTTTCATCGAATGTTTCTGCTACTCTTATCATCCGTCTCAATGCGGAATATGTATAGCCTTTCCCATATTTTTCGGTCAATGTTTGCGACAGTGTCGCCACAATTTGCAGTCCGTATTGAGAGTATGTTTCGTATTGAATTTCGGAAACAATATAGTTGCCGATAGACCAATACAGACGGCTGATTGTGGTGTTTAGATACACCGCAACTTGCCTGCTTGTTTGCTCAATCAGGTGTTCAATACCTTGCAACAGTTGATTGCTTTTGTTATTTATATTGACTGTTTTCATTTTATTCGTTTATTTTCTTTAGCACAATTTTCAACGCTTCCCCCGCCAACTCTTTTTCATCTTCTATCGCTTCAAGAATCCGATCGGCAACCCAAAGTGTCAAAAATTCATTTGGATTAACTTTAAAGATTTTGGCAAGCGCAATAACCTGTTCGCGTTTGGCACGGCGTTCGCCACGCTCAATTTTACTGTACATCGGCGTATCAATTTCCAATGCTGCGGCAAATTGCTTGCGCCATTTTTGGCTGCGGTTCGGCAAACTCTAACAAGTTTGGTTTGCACTCACCTTGCACAAAAATTGCCGTTGCAGCATCTGTTTTTCTTCCCTTAACTGTCTAATTCTATTACCAAACAACATAGCGTTATATTTTAATTTATCTATCAATCAAGTTTTTACATTTGTTCTGACTTTTGCTTTTTAGAATTGTCAGAAAAACGAAACAAAAGTACAAAATATTTTTGGGATTTTGGCACACTTTTTTATAGCTGTTTTAACTTTTCGAGAGGCATCTTTTGCAAGTGCGGTGTCGCCGATAAATGACAGATAATCTCATAAATATACGCAACTTTCGTCCTTGCCTGTATTTTACAAGCTTCAGTATAAATCATTGCTGTTTAATTATTTATCACTTTTTACTAATTGCATATTTTGTATTGTCATTGTCCCCAATCTTTGGGACAGCGTCTCAAGAATTTGCGGATATACCGTATAAAATTGCCGAAATCGCGACAACTCAGCTACCGATACATTCTTTAATTCATTATGCAGCCAATTTTATGATTCCTAATTCCAATTCAATTACTTTATTTACAATATCTCCCAATAGTGCAAAAAACCGAAATGATATTTATTAATGTGGTTTTGCCGGAAGCATTACCACTTTTGAGTGTATTATACAAGTCCTTTTTCCCAAAACGAAGATTCAGCGTGTCAAAACTAAACTCATGCTCATTATAACCAATGGCTCTACATTGGACTTGATAAGTGAAAAACTGTTTTCAAGGTCTCGCTACTTGAAATGGAATAAAAATCAAATCGTTAAATTTTTCTCCTCGCAATATTCCCTGATAATGGTCAAGATTTCCATCCCAAACTGTTGATATTTCTTTTCGCCGATACCATTAATTTTCAACAACGATTTTTTATCGTCCGGAAGATAATGAATCAACTCATACAAAGCGCGTTGCGAAAATACGCCGTAAGCCGGCACATTGAGTTCGTTCGCTTGGCTCGTCCGCCAGGAACGCAAACGGTTAAACAATTCGGGATGTTCGATATTTTCAGAATCTATTGCCAAGGGTTTACGGGTTTCTTTCGGTTTCTCTTTTTCGATGGCCGCCACCGCTTTAGCTTGCAAAAACGGGATCAAGCGGAAGCCCTGACTACAAGCTTGTAAACAATGGATTTTGATGCAGGCGTCTTCGTCCAAACGATTAATCCCATCATTCAACTGCTTTTTGATGGTTTTATTGTCGATGTCGGAATCCACTTGAACTAATTTTTCCGAAATGCAAGCCTGTATTTTCTGAACGAAATAACCGGCAGCCGAGCAAATCCGTTCCTGCAAAGCGCCGTTCTTTTCGACATCGGCTTCTTCCGACAAAAAACGAGTGATATGGCTTTGAAAGTTTTCAGACACTTGAATAATCTCGGTTTGCACCGGTGCAAAAAGGTGGCGCAACAAATCCAAAGTCGGCTTGGGAAGTATGGAAGCATGTTCGCTCGCCATTTTTTCGAGATACAAAATCCGGTTGCGGAAGACTGTAAATGTAAATAATTCCTTCAGTAATTCGTGCTGATAAGCGATGCTCGCCGATTGCAACTGCACGGAATCGGGCTGATTTTGCTCTATCCGCTGCGTAAAACTGCTTACGGTCGAATCGTTAATAATGCTCCGGTGGCGAATAGGCGTTCGTAACACCATACCTTCCAATGTTTTACAACGACTTAACGCCACATATACTTGTCCATGGGCAAACGAGGATTGGGCATCGATTACAGCCCGTTCAAAAGTCAATCCCTGACTTTTGTGAATGGTTATCGCCCAAGCCAATTTGAGTGGATATTGTTCAAACGAACCTTCTACGGCTTCTCGAATGGCATCGGTTTGTGTGTCCAATTCGTATTTCACGTTTTCCCAAAGCATCGGCGTAACCACAATTTCTTCGGCTTCGTTGCTGCAAAGCACATAAATCAAATCGTCTTCGATGCGGGTAATTTTCCCGATTTTCCCGTTGTAAAAACGTTTTTCGGGCGAAGTGTCGTTTTTCACGAACATTACTTGCGCGTTCTCTTTCAAAATCAATTCAAAATCAGTGGGATAAGAATATTCGGGAAACGACCCGACCACTTTCGCCGTAAAATGAAATTCTTTGCCGGATAAAGCCTGCAACTTACTTTCGTTGATGCGTGCGGCTTGCGCGTTGTGAGTACAAAGCGTGATGTATCCGTCCTTTTCTTCCGGTTGAAAATCAGGGATGTAGCGTTGATTCAAAGCGTCCAAAGCCGGAACGTCCAAACGGTTTTCGCGCACTTTATTCAAGATTTCAATGAAATGATCGTCTTGTTGACGGAAAACGTGGGTCAATTCGATACTCACGAACGAAGTTTCGCGGAAAGCCTTGCTGCTGAAAAAGTAAGGCGTATCGTAATGTTGATTCAATAATTCACGTTCCTCGTCTTTGACCACCGGCGCCAATTGTTGCAAATCGCCAATCATTAGTAATTGAACGCCGCCGAAAGCTTTGCTTTTTGTCCGGAAACGGCGCAACACCCAGTCGATCGCATCCAATAAATCGGCGCGCACCATACTGATTTCGTCAATCACCAGCAAATCAAGACTTCGAATAATGTTGATTTTTTCTTTGCTGAAACGCATTTGTTCCGGTTTCATCCGGTCGAAGCCGATTTGCGGGCCGAACGACAATTGAAAAAACGAATGAATCGTAACCCCGTGCGCATTAATTGCGGCCACTCCGGTAGGAGCCACCACAATCATCCGTTTGGTAGCATTTTCGCGCAGGCGATGCAGAAATGTAGTTTTGCCGGTGCCTGCCTTTCCGGTCAGAAAAATGTGTTGTCCTGTAAATTGAACATAGTTGGCGGCCAATTCGAGCGTCCGGTTTGTTTGCATAATGAAGCGATTTTTTAAAACGTTGCAAAAATAGTAAAATTATTTTAGATTCATTCGATTAAGATACCTTTTCCTTGCCGGATAATTTCGATTTCTTCGCCGGTGCAATCTACAACGGTCGAAGGAACTAAGCCGCCATAACCGCCATCGATGACAGCATCCACCAAATTTTCACATTCTTCTTCGATCAATTCGGGGTCGGTAGCATATTCTAGAATATCGTCTTTCGTGCGGACGGAAGTTGAAAGAATGGGATTTCCCAATTCGCGCACCAAGGTCCGGATAATATTGTTATCCGGCACGCGAATACCCACTTCTTTCCGGTTTTTATAGATTTTCGGCAAATTAGTGGTTGCATTCAATAAAAAAGTGAACGGGCCGGGCAAATTTTTCTTCATCAATTTGAAAACCGTGTTACTCACTTTGGCGTATTCGCTGATGCCGCTCAAATCGTTGCAAATGATCGATAAATTTACTTTTTGCGGATTAATTTTCTTCAATTCGCAAATTTTTTCCACAGCGCGTACATTCAGGGCATCGCAACCCATAGCATAAACCGTATCGGTGGGATAAATTACGATACCGCCTTCGCGCAAAATACGGACAACTTGTTCGATTTCCCGCAAATTCGGATTTTGTTCGTAAAGTTTGATTAACATATTATTTTCCTAATAAAAAGATAGACGGTCGTTTCGACAAATCGGGCAATTTTTGTTTTTTCCAACCGGCAATGCTTTGTGTTTTAATCCATTCCGTTTCCAAAGTAATATCAGCGGCGATGCAAAAACAGGTCGAAGGCTTGAGCGTTTTCAAAATCGTTTCCGCCAAAGTATTGTTTCGATAAGGCGTTTCGATAAAAATTTGAGTTTGATTTTCGGAAATCATCCGTTGTTCGAGCATTTTTAGCGTTTTGATACGTTGATCGCCGTCGATCGGAAGATAGCCGGAAAACGCGAAATTTTGTCCGTTAAATCCCGAAGCCATCAGCGATAACAAAATGGAAGAAGGCCCCACCAACGGCGCCACCGGAATTTGCTTTTGTTGCGCCAAAGCCACCACGTCGGCGCCCGGATCGGCAATCGCGGGACAACCGGCTTCGGACAAAACACCCACCGAATAACCCTCGTTTACCGGTTGCAAAAAACCGGATAAATCCTCACGTGAAGTATGTTTATTGAGTGTAAAAAACGTTAATTCGTCGATGTTAATTTCGGGATCGGTCTGTTTTAAAAAGCGGCGGGCAGTGCGTATATTTTCCACGATAAAATACCGGAGTGATACGATAATTTCTCGATTATAAGCTGGTAAAACTTTGGAAACAGGCGTTTCGCCTAATGGAACCGGAATCAGGAAAAGATTTGCCATATATTTCAATTTTCCCGACAAAGGTAGGAAATTTGGCGCCTAATACCAAATAGTTTGTTAAATATCAATAATTTTTTGGCATTCCGTTTTACTTTTCCTATTTTTGTATATCCAATTGAAATTGGAACTGAAAAATAAATTATTAACAATTAAGAATATGATTACAATGAAAGCACTAAAATGGTATAGTTTAGGCGTGATGTTGCTGGCAGCATTTTCCACGTCCGCACAATCGTTTGAGGATGACATTTACTATTCTCCTAAAAATCAAAAAGTTACTAAAAATACGGTTCCGCAGGCAACCGTAATTGAAAAAGAAACACCGGTGGTACTCGCAACGCTTTCCAATCGCGACATTGACGAATACAACCGGCGTTATTCTTCCGATGCACCCGCTACGGCAGAAGAAGATACCATTGTAGAATATATTGATGAAAACGGATTAACCCAACGCATCGTTAAATTTCACGACCCTACTAAAATCGTAATTTCCGGAGCGGACAACGTCAATATCCGTGTAAACGGCAATGAATACGAAATTGATTTCGACGAATCGGATAACAACTATTCGAATCGATATTACACCAATTATTACGGCGGATATTACGGCAGTTACTATCCTTGGTACGATCCTTGGTATTACGGCGGATATTACGGATGGTATAGCCCGTGGCACTACAACAGTTGGTATTGGCATTCGCCCTATTATTACAATTCATGGTATTACGGTGGATATTACGGTCATTACGGCTATTACGGACACCACCATCATTATTATAATTATTCTTCCGGATCGTATGCAAATGGTCGCAGGTCATCTTCTAATTCCAGCGGACGTACTTATGGTTCCGACCGTTCATCTTCGAGCAGGAGAAGTGACGGATATTCTTCCGGTCGTTCCTCTTCATCCGGAAGAAATTCGGCTACGCGAGACGGCAGCTCTTCCCGTTCTTCGAGTGTAGATAGAGGCGCTTACGGCAACGACCGCAGTTCCGGCAGCAGTAGAAGCAGTTCGTCGGGCGATTATAGTTCCGGACGTTCGTCTTCCGGTAGCAGAAGTGATTCTTATTCCGGCGGTTCAAGTTCAAGTTCATCTCGAAGCAGCAATAGCGGTTCGTATAATAGAGAATCGAGTTCGGGTTCATCTCGTAGCAGCAGTAGCGGTTCGTACAATAGCGGCAGTTCGTCGAGATCGTCGAGCGGAAGTTCTTCCGGTGGCGGCGGTTATTCGGGCGGCGGTCGTTCATCGGGCGGAAGTTCGGGTGGCGGAGGAGGCCGTTCTTCCGGTGGCAGAAGATAATAACTTAAAGACTTGAAGATTTTAAGACTTTAAAAACTAAAAAAGCAATGAAAAAAATAATATTATCGGCAGTTTTATTTAGCTGCACATTAGGAGTGTTTGCGGAAGGCGAATTGGATGTCATTCGTTATTCGGGAACCGATTTAAATGGAACGGCGCGCGGTATTGCCATGGGAGGCGCTTTTGGCGCTCTGGGAGGCGATGTAACCGGCATCACTATCAATCCGGCCAGCTTGGGCGTATATCGTTCGTCGGAAATAAATGCAAGTTTAAATTTATCTTCGGCCAATACAAAAACCGAATTAAATGGAGAATATGCTTCCAAATTCAATTTTGATAATGTTTCGTATGTCGGTTATTTTCCGACGTATGGAGATAATCCGACGGCATTTAATTTTTCCGTATCCTATAACCGGATTAAATCGTTTGATCGCAATTATCAAACAGCGGCAGCGTCTCCTGCGTCTGTAACCGATTATATGGTGCAACAATTATTTGGTCATAAAGTAGGAAATATTGATTATCAGAATACTCCCTGGTTGGGTACATTGGGTTATGAAGCCTATATTATTAATCCGGTTGATCCCTCATCCGGCCAAGATCCTAAAGATGTGAATCAATATGTCAGCATGTTTCCCGAAGGCGAACTTAAACATCGTTTAAACGTTTCCGAAAAAGGAGATATTTCGAGTTGGGATTTTTCTTTTGGCGCCAATTTTTCCGATCAATTTTATTTGGGTGCAACAATTTCGCTGACGGAAATTACTTATTCTTATCTTTCCACTTATGATGAAGATGCGGATGGCGGCGGTTTTACATTGAAAAATTCATTTGAAACGGAAGGTTCCGGTCTGCAATTGAAAATCGGGGCGATTTATCGACCTTTCGATGCTCTTCGTTTGGGGATTGCTTATCATTCACCGACTTGGTATTCAATGACAAATTATTATTCAGGCTCCATTGATGCGAAATATTCACCTGCCAATGTAGATGACTTTGCCAATACACCTTCCGATGGTTATACCAATTATAATTTGAAGACGCCTTCGGTTTGGACATTTAGCGCGGCGACCGTATTAGGCAGAAAAGCGATTTTGAGTTTAGATTATGAAATCAAAAACTATCAGGGGATGCGTTTATCGCGAGATGATAACGATTACAGTTATTATGCCGATGTCAATAATTGGGTAAAAGACGATTTCAAACTAACTTCAACGCTTCGTGCAGGTGGAGAATACCGTTTCACACAGCAATTTTCGGGACGCTTGGGTTATGCTTGGTCTCAAAATCCGTATAGTACAACCTTTGCCTCGAATCCGACGGCTTATGATTTGCAGGGCGAGTATAAGGATTTAATTCCGGGCACCGTTCCCCATTTCACTATCAGCGGAGATACGCAGTATTTCACCGCCGGAATCGGATATAAGTTTACACCGCAATGTTACGCCGATTTAGCCTTTGTAGTGCGTTCGCAAACCGATGATTTATATTATTTTCCGTCGTTTGAAGCCGAAGAAAACGGGAGGATTGAAAAACTTGTGAAATCCAATACTATCGCATTACATAATATCACGTACAAAGGTTTATTGACCGTTGGATACAAATTTTAACCGGCAGGCGCGTTTTTAATAAAAAAAGTATTACTTTTGCAAGCAAATCGGGAAAATAAAGTAAAATGAGGAAATTATTATTGATCGTTACACTTTTATTTACTCTTACATTGCAATTTTCACTTGAAGCTCAAAACAGAAAAGAAAAAGCAAATGTAGAGGATGTTTCCATATTGCCCGAATTATCCGTTATCAATAATATTCTTTATGTTAAAAACGCGCCGGTCGGTTCCAAATTACAGATTTTGACCATTGTCGGCAATAAAGTGCGTGAAATAGAAATCCGCACTTCGGACGAAAGTTTTGAATTGCATCTTCCAAAAGCTATTTATATTTTTAAATTGGAAGGAATGGTTCGGAAATTTGTAATCCGGTAATTTCATATTAGTGTCAAACGTTTGCTCATATAATGCAGATTATCACGATTTGCGCAGATTTAAAAACCTCATTTCTACCTAATTCAAATACAAAACCACCTCAGTAGCAAATGATTAATATATAATTACCAACCTCATTACCTTATTAAAAAAATTATGGAAATACAAACCCTACATCAAAGGCGCAAACAATCGCATCACCGATTCGAGCAAACGTTTCCAATGGTTGCGTTTGATCCATTGTTTATAAGTAATTTCTTTACAATGTTTCAGGTCGTCGAAAAAGATTTTCCGGTTTTGTTTGGCCAATTCGGGGTCGTACATATAGCAGTTGATTTCAAAATTGGTTTCCAGACTGCGGAAATCCAAATTACAGGAACCGACTACCGAAATATAATCGTCGGCCACAATGGTTTTGGCATGGATAAATTGGTTTTGATTGGCGTAAATGCGCATTCCCGCTTTCAATAAATCTTCAAAATAGGAATGGGAAGCCGGATCGACGTATGAAGAATCGGATTTTTGCGAAACCATCAAACGAACATCCACACCGCTCAACGAAGCGATTTGCAAAGCTTCAAACAAAGATTGTGTCGGCAAAAAATAGGGCGTTTGCATATACAAATATTTTTTTGCACCCAACACGATGCGAATCGTCGCCTGCAAAAGATTGGAATATTCGCTGTATGGCCCGCCGGTAACAATTTGCATTAAATTATGGGTGTAAACGGGCATCGGCGGGAAATACTTTTTCGTATCACTCCACTGTTTTCCGGAGGAATACCAATCGATCATAAAACTGGATTGCAATCCGTGAACACCTAAGCCTTCGATCCGCAAATGACAATCTTGCCAATAAGGATTACTCGAATAATCGTTCGACACATTCATGCCGCCCATGTAGCCGATTTTCCCATCCATTACAACGACTTTTCGATGATTCCGGTAATTGATTTTACTGCTTTGCACCAAAGGATAGCGCGTTTCCATCAGGCAAGCGATTTGCACACCGGCTTCGGTCATTTCATGGTAAAAATGGCGCGACACTTGCCAATTAGCCACATTGTCGTAAATAAATCGTACTTTCACGCCCTGCAAAGCCTTTTTCATCAATATGGTTTTGACTAAACGGCCTGTTTCGTCGTCTTTGAAAATAAAAAATTCGATGTGGATGTGGTCTTGCGCTTTTTCCATATCTTCGATCATCGCTTCAAACATCCGTTCGCCGGAAGTGATGATTTCAACTTTGCTTCCGGGCAGCACCGGCGAACGGTTATTGCTTTTCAGCAAACACACCAAAGGTTCGTATTCCGGCCAGACATTGTCTTGCTCTTCCGCCAGTAACTCTTTGAAATACAGGTTTTTAATTTTATCATAATATTTCCGGTTTACCAAGCGTTGTTTGCGCGTATCTTTTCCGAAAAAGTAATAACAAATCAATCCTACCATCGGAACAAAAATCAAAACCGTGAGCCAAGCAATCGTTTTCACGGGATTTTGATTGCGCGTGAGAACAACTAATACCGTTCCGATAATCAACAGCAGATAAACAGCATAACCGATTGTTTGCAAAATGGATAAATGATTCATGGTATCCTTGATATTTTCAGCATCCGAATTGCAAATGTACAGATTTTTTTTTTAATCCGATTCTTTCAGCGGAAAATAATAACGCAACGCACCGCCGGACAATAATTCGGGATGAAAAATTCGAATCAAATCTTCCAGAATCCAATCGGGATGAAGCGGTAATTCGTGGTAATAATGAGCCGTTTTTTGAGTGTTGCAAGCGTAGATTTTCCGGTTTTTGCAGGCATCGAACCATTCGTAACCCGGATATTCGGCGGCTAATTGCTTGTACGTTAAATCGTAGGGATTATAGTATTTAAACAACCAAAAATCAGCCTTTTCGGCGCGTTCCAATACAGTTTCAAACTTGTATGAAATCGAGCCGGAGCTGTCATTTTTCCTGAAAAGATAATCCGCTCCGGCCGCTTCCAAAAGATGTGCGAAATAACTGTGTCCGCCGGGCATATACCAGAAATCGCCGTATTTTTTCTCAATCATGACCGTGGGACGATGCGATACGGTATTGCACAAGGCTTGTAGAGCCAGATAGGATTGTTCGGTGGCCGCAAACAACGAATCGGCCAAGTTTTTTTTGTCGAACAAAAGACCGAAAACACGAATCCATTCCGCTTGTCCCAAAGGATGATTTTCCATCCATTCTAAACAAGGAATCGTGGTGGCGGAGAGTTTTTCCAAGGAAGCGGCGCCGGACTCGTTGATGGGATTGGTAAAGAAGACTTCGGCTTCGAGGGAGATTAACAATTCGATATTCGGGCGGGCAGCTTGTCCTATGTCGGCAAGAGCGTGATGAATCATACGTTCTTGGATTTGGGGGATGGCGATGTATTGCGGTTCGGCGACTCCTGCTAATGAAGATAAAACATTTAATTCGTTCATCATTCCGCAAACGACGGAGGAAAAAGCGACCGTGCGTTGTAAAGGCGTGTGAATGAGGATTCCTTGGGGCAAATTTTCCGGCAATTTTTCACTTTTGGGAACTAAAATGTATGATTGCAACACAATTCCGTTCTGCCATGGATTTTTAATTCGAAGAATTTGATAACCGGTATGAGTTTCGATTTCAAATCCGGTGGCATAGCGGATCGTGTCGCAGGTTACGTTCTGGGATGAAATTTCTTTCCCGCTTGGGTTACAAGCGAATAAAACAATCGGAACAAGGAATAAGACTAATTTTTTCATCAATTAAATACAAATTTGCAGGGATTAATGCCGGCGGTATGTTCCGCAATCTTTTTCCCCGTAGCATCAAAAACATATATTTTACCCGGATTGCTGTAATCGACAGCATCTGCAATATAAAGTTTGCCGTCGGAAGCGATCGCAATACCATAAGGATTTTGAATGGTAACATCATCATATACAATCGGTTCAATCGCGTCTGCCGTTGCTTGCGACACATTATATCGCCCGAATGCCGAGGTCGGATTCCAATTTTCATCGTAAGTGATATTATAAAAATAAACGTAATCGCCGGACAAGGCAAAATCGGTAGTAGGCGCATCGGCTAAACCGGTAACCTGATTTGTTGTAACATTCAGCCGTTGAAAACCGCCCGGAACATCCATAAAATTCCCTTGATAACTTATATAAACGGAAGATTTTCCATCGGCTTTCACAATATTGGGATTTTCTCCTACCGTGATTAGTTCCTGATTTTTTGCATAAAAATCCGAAAGATTAATCACCGACAAAGTATGATCCGTTTCGGCCATATAACTGGCATTAGCGACATAAAGTTTACCGTTAGCAACCGCCATCCCTTCGGGATATTTACCGACAGAGGAGGAACTGCCTTCGACCGTCAAACCGGCGGCATCAATCCGGGCTACCGTTCCATCCCAGCAAGAAACATAAATTTTACCTTCATGAGCGGCCAAATAACGCGGAGTGCGAGGCGTTTCGTCATTGAACAGACGAATCATTTTCATGTTTTGCACCGACACATTGGAAATTTCATCTTTAGCTGCATCATAAAACATTAAACTGGCATTGTTTTGTTTGTTTCCTCCTTGATTCAGAATAAAAACGCCTTTGGCGTGATTTTCAATATCCAAGACACCCACATAACTGGAATTACTCATGGAAATATACAATTTATTTCCGGAAATCAACAAATCTTGTCCCAAATCGCCCAGCACCACCGGTTGAGGTTCGGGGTCGGATTCACAACTTACCACACTCAGGGCTAATACTACACCCAACAATACACTCGTAAAAAATTGAAGACTCTTTTTCATTTTGAAAATAATATAAATTGTTACTAATAATTGAATTTCACTCCAAATCGAAACGACCGCCCCGGCATGGGATAGGATCTCACAATGTCGTATTGCACATTAAAAAGGTTGATACATTCGGCTGAAAGGCGAATTTGAAACTGCCGGAAAGCAATCATCCGGTTCAGCGCTAATCCCTGTTCGAGATAATGCGGCAATAAACTTTCCGGCGCCGGCGTTTCATTATAATACCGGTTGCCGCAATAAATCCAATTGTAATTCACGTCCATCCAAGGCGTAGTAAAGCTTACAAGCCCATTGGCGATATGACGCGGCGTATAACGTAAAGGCTGTTGTTGCCCGTTTCTTACATCCTGAAAAGTGTAAGCTCCTCTAATTTCGGCAGTATATTTTCCGATTATCCGGAACTGCAAAACGGCATTCAAATCCACGCCTTTCATTTTTGCTTCATCACAATTTTGTACCGACCACAAAGCCAAACTACTGGCCGGAACCGCCATGATTTTATTTTTCACCCGATTATAATAAGCGTCTGCCGAAAACGAAAGAGAAGACAAAATATGATCGAAATCACCGGTATATGCACCGCCGATATTGAATTGATGTGCATTTTCGGGTTTTAAACCCGGATTCGGCAAATTCGGATAATAAATATCAGCAAAGGTCGGTAAACGAAAACTGTTTTTGTATGACATCCGCAAGCGAATGGGCAAACGCCGCAAAAGCCGGACAGACCCCGCAATACAAGGTGACAAATGCTGATATGGGCGGTTCAGTTCCTTCATTCGATTTTGTTGATTCAACAAACGGAGATGTAAAGTCAGACTTTCATTTTCAAATTTAGCGGACAATGCGCTCAACCATTCTACACGCGAAGGGTTCAGTTCTCCCTGCTCGTTGCGCCGCCGGAACAGACCGTAACTTCCATCATTAGCCCACGAAACAAATAAATTCTCCAAGGGTTGATATTGGAATGTTAAACTGCCGTAATATTCATTTTGCGCATAATGACCCCAATTTTGAGAATATAACCGGTCGGCATACCGCATTTCGGAATCATTGATTTTTGCATTCACGAGGAGAGAAAATTTTTCTCCTACCGGTTGCGTATAATTGATTTGCGAAAAACGGTTGCGGTCGTGCATCGTTTCTCCCGCGTAAGGATTAATGGAAATAACGGGGCAAGGCAAGTTGCGATCGGAATCGTAATAGGAAACTTTCCAGTCCAATTGTCCGCCGTTACCGAAATTTCCGGTCAGCCGGCTTTCCAATTGCCAATATTCCGTTTCCGAATTGATGCGCCGGCGTTCTTCTTCGCCGATGGTATAAGGATAATTTCCTTTCGATTGAAGATGTTCCGTAAAAAGCAGGATATTAAAATATTTTCCTATCTTTTGTCCATACGATACAAAGGGAGTAAACAATTGCCATGAACCGGTTTTGATACCGGCGTTAATCGTTTGAGATTTGTTTTCCGAAGGAATAAAACGACGCGACACCAGATGGATGGTTCCACCCAAAGCCTGATTCCGCGCCGGCTGAAAAATATTATCACTCTCCCCGATATTCAAGCGAATACTTTCAATGTTTTCCAACGAAAAGCGACCCAAATCAATTTGTCCCGTCTGGTAATCCGAAACAGTGATGCCATCCACAGCTACCGCCGTATAATTGGCGCCCAAGCTACGAATCGAAACCGTTTTCAAGCCCCCTACTCCACCGTAATCTTTCACTTGCACGCCAGACAAATGTTTCATCGCATCGGAAGCCTGCAAGACATTCAATTTTTCCAATTGTGCGGCCGATAAAGTTTGGACAAGAGAAGTGGAAATCGTTGCCGCCGAAGCATTTACTTGCAATTCGGGCAAATCATGCAAACGAACGGAATCAACCGGCTGTTGTGCGAAAATCACACAAACGGCTATCCATTGAAAAATTGTAAAAATCGAGAATCGTTTCGTCATATCCTCCTGCCTTTTCCTCGAAGGCGTAAGTTCGTGAATAATATTCAACGGCAGGTCTTCTGACTTACTCTTTTTGAGCAAAACGCCTTCCCGATTTCCATCAGTGGCTTTTGATGTTGTTTCGTCATTGAACAGAGCTTACAGCAGCGGGACTGTTCGGGATTTACACCCGATTCCCTTTTCATCTTTTTCCCGGATGGGAAAATTAAGAACCGTTGCGGGTGCAAAGATAGAGAAAAAATATTTCCGATCCAATAATGCTATCAATTGATTTAATAATTTTATTCCCAAAAAATCAAAACCCTTACTTTTGCTTCATCATTTCAAACTTAAATCAGAAATATCATGACACATTTCAAAAAGTTACTTTTACTCGCCCTTGCCGGCTTTACATTCAGCACCTACGCACAAGATGCCAACGTGCGTATTTCATGGGATTACAACTCGTATCTTGAACAAACATCCGTAAACGTAGTCAACAAAAATTACACCGAAACCGAATGTTTTTATCCCCGCATCAAACAACTCAACGACGGCTCCTTATTAATGGTGTTCATGAACCACCGGGTCGGATTCGACATTTTTATCCGCAAAAGCTATGACAACGGCGCCACTTGGAGCGATGCAACTATGGTTCGCCAACGTTTGAAAGAAGCTTCGCCCACCACACCTGACGATGAAAAGATTTTCGCCACTCCCGATTTTTACCAATTGGCAAACGGACGTATTCTGCTGGCTTACCAATGGCGTTACGCGGCAGGTTACAACGACACCGTCCATACCAACGAAAGTTGCGGCATCGAATTGATGACGAGCGACAATAACGGTCTAACATTTTCCGAACCACGTGAAATTTACCAGGGCCGGTGCTGGGAACCATATTTTCTGGAACTGCCTTCCGGCGAAATTCATTTATATATTACTGACAGCAGCGAAGTCCGTTGGAAACGTTCACAAGCTTGCGTGGCGCTTTTCCGCTCGTTTGATAACGGAAAAACGTGGCAAAACAAGAAAACGGCAACTTATAAAGACGGAGAAGCTCTTTCACGCACAATAGAAGAACGGGGAAAATTCGACGGAATGCCTGCTGCTCAACAACTTATAAACGATCAAGGAATTGCAATGGCGATCGAAACGTGGAGCGCCGTTTGCCAACACGATATCACACCTTATATTATCTATTCGCCCAAAAACGAAAACTGGAAGTACAAAAACGATGAAATTCGCGCACAAGGCGGTCCCGAAAAAGAACGTAAAAAACAATTACACAAGGATTTTCGCGGATTCGGACCTTATATGGAAAAATTACCCACCGGCGAAATTTTAGTACAAACCAACGGAACATATAAAAAACAACCGGGAATGTGGCTATTTATCGGCGACTCAAAAGGAGATAATTTCGGTTACGCTTCCACGCCTTATGAAGGATATTGGGGTTCGATTGCACATCTCAACAACAATGAAGTGATGAGCGCCGGCACCTATACCTATCAACGCGACGGAAAAGACCACGACGGCATCCGCATGATGAAAGGCAAACTCCATTACGCCAAGAAAATCAAAAAAGGCGAATTAAAATTGCAAAAACTGCAATTTTTTGATAATCAAATTAATAACGATTGGTTTATCGGTCAGGAAACCGCTTCATCCGCTTATTTAAATTTCGGGTATTCCAATCGCTCGTTCGATTTCACCACTTATTTATTCGATAAAAATTTGATTGCGTTTCAAGCGCTCAACTCCGATGCGATCGACTTTCTGTTCTACCGGAAAAATACAAAAACCGGAAAAAGTGAAACCTATCGCTTGGCCGTCAATGCCAAAGGTGTTTTCTCTTTATTCAAGGAACAAACCAATTCGTGGGTTCCGCAAGATGCTTCGGATGTAAAAGACATTGTGGTTGATCTAAACGGAACCATCAATAACGACAAAGACGAAGATTTGGGTTTTGCTGCAAAAGTATCGGTTCCGTGGAATTTAATCGGCGGATTACCCACGAAAAACGAACAATTTCGCGTACATTTGCGCCACTCCTACAAAGATAACACCAAAGAATATCCGTTTGCCTCACTCGAATCAATCGCTGGAGAAAATTCGGATATTCCCGAAACTTGGTTGTCCATTTCGTTCGAATAATTTTTTAAAACAATAATTTATGAAACGTTTTATACTGTATATCAGTTGTTTACTATTCGGATTTCCGCTTTTCGCCCAAGATATAAATGTGCGCATTTCATGGGATAAAAATTCGTATTGGGAAATGAAAGAATATAAACTGTCGGGAACAAGTTCGTATCAGAAAACCGCCTATTATCCGCGTATTAAACGGTTAGGCGACGGTTCGTTGTTGATGGTTTTCATGAATGCCCAATTAGGATTCAATATATACACCCGCAAAAGCGTGGACGAAGGTAAAACATGGAGCGATGCAATCGTTGTACGCAAACAAGGGAAGGAAACATCTCCCACTTTGGCGAGCGACAATTTGGTATTTGCTTGTCCCGATTTTATCGAATTAAGCAACGGCGAAATCCTGTTAGCCTACCAATGGCGCTATTCCAATGCGTATGCCAGCGCCGAATATACCAATGTGAGTTGCGGAATCGAAGTGATGCGAAGTCTCGATTACGGCGCAAGTTGGCAAACGCCCCGCAAAGTGTATAACGGCCGGTGTTGGGAACCATCGTTTATCCTTTTACCTTCCGGCGAATTGCAGATGCTTTATACCGACAGCCACGAAGTGAATGCCGAAGTAAAATCGCAACCGGCCGTGAGTATGCTACGCTCATTCGACAAAGGCGAAACATGGCAGGGAAAAGCGCTTTGTTCGTGGCAAGATGCCGAAGTTTTATCGCGCATTATTGATAGCAACGGAACTTACGACGGGATGCCGGTGGGTAAAGTGTTAAGCAATGACAACGGCATTGCATACGCCTGCGAAAGTTACGGCTATGCTCAATCGCCATGGATCGTATGGTCGTCTACCGGTAATAATTGGGACTATAATGATATTTATTTCGGCGCCGGAGGCCCCGGCAGCAACCGCCGTTGGTTGGTTCATCCCGATTTTAAGGGAGCAGCGCCATATATGGAAGTGCTTCCGACCGGCGAAGTACTTGTGCAAGGCAACGGCAGCTACAAATCGGCGCCGGGAATGTGGGCGTTTATCGGTACGCCCAATGCCAAAACATTTTCGTTCGCGTCCTCACCTTATGCGGCTTGGTGGGGCGCCATTTCGTATATCGGCAACGATGAAGTGATCAGTTGCGGCAATCAAGGCTATAATGTAGGCAGTTTGGAATATGAAATGGTGAAAGTAATCACCGGAAAATTGAATTATGCCAAAAACGTGTATAAATCGCCTGTTGAATTGCAAACCCTTTCGTCGTTCGACCGGACGATTCACCGCGATTGGTTTATCGGCGAAAAATCGCAATCGCAGGCGTATGTGAATTTCGGTTATACCGATACCCATTTTGAATATACGGTGCATTTGTTCGATACGATTATTACGGCTTTCACGCCCGTCAATGCCGATGCGGTGGTTTTACGGATGAATCGCAAAACAAACAATCAGAATGTTTTGTATCAATGGGCGGTCAATGCCAAAGGCTTGTTTTCGTTGGACAAAAAAACAGCCTATACGTGGATTTCGCAAGATGTATCGTCCGTTTCGGAGATTACCGTTCATTTGGAAGGAACCGTCAATGACGCTTCGGACAAAGATTTGGGTTACACCGCCAAAGTGCGCATTCCATGGAATTTGCTCGGCGGATTCCCTGCAAGCGACGAAACATTTTCCATCCATTTGATGCAACGCTATAAAGATACCGTAACGGAATCGCCGGCCGCGACAGTAGCTTCGATAGCAGGAGAAAATGCAGACGATCCGGCGACTTGGCTGCCTGTCCGGTTTTTGTCGCAAGGCGCCGGTATTGAGGAAGCGACTCTAAACGATCCTTCCGTTTTTGTAAAGGAAAATACCCTTCATGTATCCCAACCGGAACGAATAAACAACATAAAT
This sequence comes from Bacteroidia bacterium, assembly GCA_025999115.1. The sequence continues at coordinate 42,871 of BNWW01000003.1, read as the reverse complement.
ATCTTCAATATGTTGGGACAACAAGTATTAAACATTGTGCAAGTTCGCCAACAGCAAACGGTTAGCTTGCAAGCGGGAGGTTATATTTTCGTCTGTCAAGACGTTACGGGAAAAACAATTACGATTAAACAATTCATTCAACAATAATTACAATAAATTTAATAAAATTATTTGCATTTTTGTCAAACTTTTAAATTAAATCAGATGAAAAAGATTTTTTACTTCTTAGTTTTAATGGTTTTTACGGTGGGGCTTAACGCTCAAACCTTATTGCAAGAAATCCCGGGATACAAATTCCAGTACGCCGAAGGATTGGATGTGGATGTGAATGCCGACGGCAAATTAGACATCCTCATTGGTGGAAACGATCCCGAAAGAGGCGCTGCATACGAGCGGACCGGCTTGGACGGCACTTCGTATTACTATCGCACATTGTTGCTTTTGTGGAGCAATGCGCAAAACAAATTTATTGAAGGCTCCACCAATTTCAACACCAATTCGCGCCCGTATCATGCATTTGCCGATTTCGACGGCGACAATATCCTCGATTTGGTTAGCTGCAGTCACGGTTCGTATGCCGCTTTTCCCGAAGATTGGGGACTTTTTATCGGCGACGGCAACGGTAATTTCAACCGCGACGAAATGACATTCGACGATCCAAGTTACGAATTTTTTCCACGCGGTTGTGCTGTAGCCGATGTGAATCTCGACGGCAAACCCGACATTATCAGTGTAGGTTATGGCGGCAGCTACGGAACATCCAATTTTGTTGATTTCGGCGCTGTGCTGATCAACGACGGCAAGTTTGTAGGCGATACGAAATTCAAAGTAACCCAGCGCGATTTGTTTGCATCCAATGCTTGGTCCTATCCGGGCTTGTATGTATTGGACATCAACAACGACGGTTATCCCGATTTTTTGCTCACGGCCAGCGATGCTTCCGACAATGCCATTTACGACAAATCGTTTTTCGATATTTTTGTGAATAAAGGAGTGAATGCGCCGGGCGAATTTGAACGGATTCATATTTGCGAACAGATGGGCGGAAGCGCTCAATACCTCGGCCCCGTGTTGATTCAGGATTTCAATGGCGACGGTTATTTAGATATTGTAGTTACCGGAAAAACAGGCAGTACATCAGTTTCCGTTCTTCATTATTACGTTAATCAAGGCGACGGCAGTTTTCAATTGGATACGCAGGAAAATCTGCAAAGCGCTGTTTGTAAAGACATTCGCAACGATGCTTCGACCGACACGCAAGCCAAAGCGTTTGATTGGGACGGCGACGGTTTGCCCGATATTCTCATTAACGCCTATGTGAGCGCTCCTCCCGCCACACAAACCGGTTTTTGGTGGAAAAATCAGGGACAAGGCGTTTTTGCTCCCGAAAGCCGTCTGCCCGGAGCCTCCAATTCATGTATGATGTTTCCCGACTGGAACGGCGACGGCGTGCGCGATATGCTGACTGTGGGCAAAACAACATCGACCACCTATATTACCCAAGGCGGAAACAATTATTTTGAAGCCATGGTTACCAAAGGCGAAGCTCCGCTCAACGCCAAACCTTCGGCTCCCACCGGTTTAAATTCTGCCGTAAACGGAACCGGCGTGCGCTTGAGTTGGGATGCCGCAACGGATGACAAAACGCCGTCAGCTTCCCTTTCGTATGAATATTTCATCAAAAACGAAGACGGCGAAGTATATAACAATTGCCGTTCGATTATCGGCGGCGCATTAGACGGTTCACGTATGGTATTGGCTTTGGGCAACGCATTTTTAAGTAAATCGGTTACATTGAGTCATTTTCCCGAAGGCGATTATACTTGGGGCGTACAAGCCATTGACGCTTGTTATGAAGGTTCGGTTTTCGCTACCGGCGCGTTTACGATCGGCGGTTCGTCGATTCCGCAAAACAATATTCCGAATGTAAGAATATCAACCGAAAATCAAATACTTACGATTCAAAGCGATGGAAATACGCATTTGAAATTAATGGATTTAAGCGGTAAGATATTGGAAGAAAAACAATTCAATCAAACTTATTCAAAACAATTACCCAACAAGGGTGTTTACCTGTTGGAATTGGATACGAATGGACAACGCATCGTTAAAAAAGTGATAATATAAACGGATATGATTGGAACGCAGATGATAACCGTCATTGCGGGCTTGATCCGCAATCCCCTAAAAATTCGGGAGATTCTCGCTTTCGCGAGAATGACGGTCATCATCTGTGTTATCTGCGTTCTAAATATTTCAACCGGCAAAGCTTCCGAAAACCCGTTTTATTTCAATCGTTTATCCATACAAAACGGATTGTCGAACGATCGGGTCTATGCGGTTTTACAAGATCGCCGCGGCTTCCTCTGGGTCGGCACCACCGACGGTTTGAATCGCTTCGACGGTGTCGCTTTCAAAACATTTTACAAATACGATTTGGATGTCAACAGCAGTTACATCATTTCACTTTGCGAAGACAATCAAGGCAATATATACATCGGAACCGACAACGGCATCAGCGTTTACAATCTGCATAGCGACACTTTTCAACACATCGAAAAAATCGCCGGCAGTCCGCTGAAAATCCGCAACAAAGTATCGGTCATCAAAAAAGACGAAGAAGGCGTGATATGGATGACGGTCGATAAACAGGGAATATTTTCGTTCAATCCGAAAAACCGGGAATTAAAAAATTATTTGGTCGAAAACAACGTTTCCCCGGTGGTATCGGGCGTTTCGTGCTTTCATTTCGATAAAAGTCATCCGAACTTAATCAGTTTTTATTTTGATAATTTATATTTTACCGACAAATCATTCAAAAAGCAGGAACCCTATACCCTGCCCGACGGCAGTCAACCTTACAAACGCGACAATATCATACGCATCATCCGGGGCGCCAACAGCAATACGTTATACGTGGCCAGCGTAAACAAAGGCGTGTGCGAAATCAATTTATCGACCCACACAATGGAAGTGATTTGCTCCGACAACAACGGAAAATCCATACCCAACGATTTATACCTCGACGCCAACAATACGCTGTGGATTGCCACAACCAACGGCGTTTATCAATACAATATCCGAACGGAAAACCTGACACACATCGAAGTGGTGGACAACAAATTGGCTTCCCTCTCCGACCTCGAAGTAATGGCTATTCTCATCGACGATATAAAAGGGATATGGTTGGGTTCGTTCAACCACGGATTGCTCCATACCAACAAGACCTTCATTCAATTTGAGAAATTTTATCAAACACCTTCCGCTTCGCTTGTTGGAAAAACCATCCGCGAATTTGAAGAAGACAAAGACGGCAATATTTGGATAGGAACCCGTCGTAGCGGTTTATTCAAATATAATCCGCAAAACAAAGAACTCGAAAAATACAAAAAGAACTCTCTGCCGGAAACGATTTTCGGACTTTGTCGCGACGACAACCATTTATGGATGAGTTCGTATGACGGAATTTACCGTTTGAATATCAAAAGCGGACAAGTAAAAATCTACAACCGCCGCGACCACGGGTCCAAACTGCGCGACGACCGCACCACCAAAATCTATAAAAATTCACAGAATCAAATTTTAGTCGGCTCGGCGCTCGGATTGCTGCAATACGACACCACAAAAGATGAATTTATCGCCATCGACTCTTTTAACGGTATTTTTGTGGACGATATTTTGGAAGACAGTCGCGGCAATATGTGGTACGCCACTTACGCCAACGGATTGTATAAATACGACCGCATCCACCGGCAGTTTACGAATTACAAAAACGATCCCGACAAAACGTCGTCCATTCCTTGCAACAAAGTAATTTCCCTGTTTGAAGACAGTAAACAACGTATTTGGATAACCACTTTCGGCGGCGGTTTCTGCCGTTTGAACAACGACGAAACATTTACCGTTTTCGATATTTCCAACGGAATGCCCAGCAACATCATTTACAAAATAATCGAAGACGACAACGGCTGGTTTTGGGTTTCATCGGGTCAAGGTTTAATCAAGTTTCAACCCGAAACGGCCGAAAAAAAAGTCTATACCACCGCCGACGGTTTGCTCGATGATGAATTTAATTTCCTTTCGGGAATAAAAACGGCCAACGGGAATATCCTGTTCGGTTCGCAAGACGGATTTATTCAATTTAATCCCAAAAACTTTATCTCGAATCAAAAAATGCCGAACATCGTGATTACCGATTTGTTGATTAATAATCAATTGGTGAAAGCGAACGAGAAACATTCGCCGCTCCAATGCGGCATTGCGGATACACGCGAAATCAAACTTTCGGCCTACCAAAACACCCTCGAATTAAGATGTTCGATTTTGAATTTCCACTCGCCACTTAATAATTTGTTGTATTACAAATTGGAAGGAGAAAACGACCAATGGCAGAAAATGTCGTCCGAACACCGGCTCGTTTTCAACAAATTGGCGCCCGGAAAATATACGCTCTACCTGATGGGCGTGAACAGCGACGGCGTTCAAAACAACGAGCATCCGCCACTCCACATTGTGATTCTACCCAAATTTTATCAATCCACGACAGCCATTGTGATTTATATCATATTGACAATCATCGCTTTATCTCTATTCTTTTATTTTTTGTGGAAAAGAACGCTGGCGCAACAACACAGACGGCAACACATTTTCGAGAAAAATAAAGAAATCGAACTGTATAACGAAAAAATCGAATTTTTCTCCAATATCGCTCACGAAATCAAAACACCGCTCACGTTGATTCGCACGCCGCTGGAACATATCATGAACCATATCGGCGACTTCAACCGCGAAATCAACGAAGATTTGAATTTAATCAGTCGCAATGCGCAACTCCTTTCACAATTAATCAACGAGTTGCTCGATTTTTCAAAAATCGAAAAACAAGGCTTCCAGCTTTCGTGTGTCGAATTGGATATTGTGGAGAAAATCGAATTTTTAAAATACAATTTTACCGCTGCCGCCACCAATAAAAATCTGGAAATTACCTCGCATTATTCCAACGAAAATATTTATGTTTTTGCCGACGAACGAGGCATCGAAAAAATATTCAACAATCTGTTTTCCAATGCTTTGAAATATGCGGAAACTTACATTTCCCTTTCCGTCGAAACAAACAACGAATCCGTAATCGTATCCGTTAAAAACGACGGCCCCATTATCCCGATCGAAAAAAGGCAATCGATTTTCGATCCGTTCGTACAATACCATGATCCGGAAAAAATTTACACCCAAGGTTTCGGCATCGGTCTTTCGCTGGCTAAAACCATTGCCGAACTTCATTCCGGTACCTTGACAATTGATGATGATTTGTCGTGCAACAATTTCATCCTCACACTGCCGCTTCATGAAAAATCGACTGAAAACAAACCGGAGGAAGAAGAAATTCCGGTTGCCGAAAATAAGCCTCACGTGCTGCTGGTAGAAGACAATGTGGAATTACTCGCCTATATCGAACGAAAACTGAAGAAAAATTACCGGATTCAAACCGCTACCAACGGCGAGATGGCTTTGGAATTTATCAACACACAGCCGGTCGACATAATCGTGAGCGACATTTCGATGCCGAAAATGGACGGACTGGAAATGTGTCTTCAATTGAAGAAAAATTTTGAAACTTCGCATATTCCGATTATTGTACTTTCGGCGCACTCGTCGATGCGAGCCAAAGTAGCCAGCATGGAATACGGCGCGGATATGTATATCGAAAAACCGTTTTCCATGGAATTTCTGATCTCCTGCATCGAAAGGCTGCTGGATAAACGTAAACAGTTGGTTCATTTATATAAATCGGTCGTCAATCCTTCGCCCAAAGAAAGTGATTTATCCGGCCGGGATAAGAAATTTTTGTTGGAATTAGATGAAATCATCCTGAAAAACCTGAGCGACCCCGATTTTTCCAACGAGCAATTGGCCGGTCATCTCAACATCAGCAAACCCACTTTGAACCGAAAAATCAAAGGATTATTGAATACTACGCCCAACGAATACATCCAAACCAAACGAATCATCATGGCGGCAAAACTTTTAGTCGAAGGCTCTTACCGAATCAACGAAACCTGTTACCAAGTGGGGTTCAATACGCCGTCGTATTTCATTAAATGTTTTAAAAATTATTTTGGGAAAACGCCGACAGAATATATACAGCAGAATAAATAGTTGGTTTTAATCCCAACGAATGAACTACATTTGTTGATATAACCGGTTTTTTATATTAAAATTTTAGCATGAATCTATAATTACATCATTTGATTTTTTTGTTTTATCCGAACCCAAAACCAAAACTTACCTTTGCCTTGCGAATCAATTCAATGTAATCTAATATAAATCGGAAAAACATGAAACACACAATGATGATTTGGATGTTGGGCTTCTTGACGGTTCTACCGGCAGCCGCACAAAACAAACAAGTGAACGGACAGGTTTTCGACAACGACAACGAACCTGTCATCGGAGCAACCATTCTTGTTCCCCGTACAAACGACGGCGTAATTACCGATCTCGACGGCAAGTTCTCCATCCACGCAACCCCACAAGACAAAATCGAAGTACGCTATCTCGGCTTTGTTACGCAAACGATTCCCGCCGGTTCGCAAACTTTCCTGACAATTACGTTGCAACCCGAAACGAACGAAATCGACGAAGTAGTGATAGTCGGTTACGGCACACAAAAGAAAATCAATGTAACCGGCGCAGTAGCCAGTATCGATTATTCCAAACAAGCCATGTCGCGACCGATTGTGTCGGCGCCGTCGGCCTTGGCGGGCATGATTCCGGGCGTTTCGGTGCTGCAAGGTTCCGGTCAGCCGGGAAATGAAGAAATTGTTACACGGATTCGCGGATACGGCACACTGAACAGTACAGCCCCCTTGATAATTGTCGATGGAAACGAATCGTCGATAACAGCCGTCAGTCCGGATGATATTGAAACCATCACGATTCTCAAAGATGCCGCCGCTTGCGCCATCTACGGAAGCCACGCCGCCGCCAACGGAGTGGTCTTGATTACCACCAAACAAGGACAAAAAGGGAAAAATACGGTTTCTTATAGCGGTATGCTTTCCTATAATGCACCCTCGAATTTGTATAAGGAAGTTTCGGATTACGCCGATTATATGGAATTTATGAACGAATCGGCCTATAACGTCAATGCGTCGCCTACTTTCACACAAGAGATGATCGATTTGTGGCGCGAAAAGAAAAACGATCCCAACGGCATTTCCGAATCGGGTTATCCCAATTACGTGGCCTATCCTAATATCGACTGGATGGCGGCGCTTTTCCGCAACAGTTGGCTGCAAAAACATTCGCTTTCGGTTTCGGGCGCTTCCGAAAAAACAAGTTATCTTTTCTCGGCCGTGTACACGCATAATCCGGGTGTAATCGAAGGAACCGACTCCAAAAAATACCAAATCCGCGCTAATATTACCAGCCAAGTAAAAGATTGGCTGCAAGTGGGAACGCGCATCTGGGGCTACAATCAAGATATGGGACGTAACCAATTAGACAATATTTTCTCTTACATTTCCCGTTCCTGTCCCGGCATGTATCCCTATTACGACGGTAAATACGGACATCTCGAAAATCCGGAACAAAATGAAACAGCCCGCAACAACCTGTTCTTCTTGAATCGTACCGGCGGTTATTATAAATCTTTTTTCGCCACCGCCGATTTATTTTCAAAAATCACATTCAAAGATTTTACTTATAACACTTCGTTTGTTTATCAACGGTATTTCGGTCAGAACAAGTTCAATGTCAATTCGATACCGGCTTGGTCGTTCCGAACCAACGAAATTACCTATCCGGGTTATCAATTGGAAAACCTGAAAGTGCAAATGGATTATTCCGGTAATTATAAATGGATTTTCTCCAATAATTTACGTTATGATAAAAAATTGGAAAAACACGATATAAGCGCGATGATCGGTTATGAATCGGGCTATCAACATTGGGACAATACCTCCGCCTCCAAAATCGGATTACCCGACGATGCCATTACCGAACTTGTTTCGGCCACCAAAATGGATGCCATAAGCGGTACGCAAAGCGACGAAGCCTACCAATCCATTTTTGGTCGCGCGACTTACGCCTTCAACAGTCGCTATCTTGTAGAAATGAATATGCGTTACGATGCCTCATCCAAATTCGGAACAAAAATGCGTTGGGGATTTTTCCCGTCTTTCTCGGCCGGTTGGCGCGTTACGGAAGAAGCGTTTATGAAAAATGTTCCGATTGACAACCTCAAAATTAGAATTTCCTACGGAACACTCGGCAACAATACTTGCGGAAGTTACGATTATCAGGCTACTTACGATACGAAAAGTTTAAATTATCCTTTCGGCAGTTCGTTAAGCAGCGCCATTGCCCAAACAGCCATCGCCAACGAAGTTTTGCATTGGGAAACCACCCGTTCTACTAATTTGGGAATTGATTTGGGCATATTGAAAAACCGTTTATCGGCCGAAATTGATATTTACAATCGCGAAACTTCCGATGTATTGAATAAAGCGCCGATATACAGCACGATGGGCGAAAAATCGCCGCCTACTCAAAACATTTTCGGAGTCAGAAACCTCGGATACGAAATCAGTCTGAAATGGCAGGATAAAATCAACGATTTTCAGTACAGCATCGCCGCCAACGGCTCACGAAATTACAATGAAATATCGAAATATAAAGGAAAATTAGTGGAAGGCTATATTACAAATCCCGACGGCTCAAAAACTTGGCAAACCAACATCGGAGATGTCTCGATTCCGGTAGGCGCCGAACGCCGCCAAATGGAAGGAAAAATCATCAACGAATTTTACTTGCTCAATATCTATTCCGGCAACGGAACATATTTCAACGGCGACGGCTCGGTCAATATCCACGGCGGCCCCAAAGACGGGATGATTCGCACCGAACAAGATATGCAATGGTTGCAAGCCATGGCGGCCGCAGGTTACTCATTTCATCCCACTTACACCATCGGCTCTCCAACCTACAAATCAGGTCTTTATTACGGTGATTATATTTATGCCGACACCAACAATGACGGCATTTACGGCAATGACTACGACAAAACTTTCCAAAACAAATCGTTGATGCCGAAAATTTTCTACGGATTTCAAATCAATGCGGCATGGAAAGGTTTCGATTTCGCAATGAATTGGATGGGCGCTGCCGGAGGAGCCATTTATTGGCGCTATTTGGGTTTGAACAGTTTTGAAACACGCGACGGCTTTTCGCTGCCTTACGACATCGCTTACGACCACTATTTCTACGACCCCGAAAATCCGAACGATCCGCGCACCAACCTCACTTCCAAAAACGCACGGCTGGCAAAAAATTATGATACATCGCAACAGCGTTTGCCTTCCACGCTTTACTTGTACAGCAGCGATTTTCTGAAATTGAAAAACTTGACGTTCGGCTATACGCTTCCGAAAAGGCTAATCAAAAAAATCGGACTGTCGGATGTGCGACTCTACGTGAGCGGTGAAAACCTTTGGACAATAACCGGTTTTCCCGGTATGGATCCCGAAATGCAAACCGCTACAGGTTATGTTACAATGAAACAATTCACTTTTGGCCTGAATGTAAATTTTTAAAATCGAAAAACATGAAAAATAGATTTGAAATCAGATTAACAATCATTGCGATAGTCGCTTTATTCTCAAGCGCTTGCAGTTCCGATATGTTGGATTTGGCGCCTTACGATGCCGTCAGTTCAGGCAATGTATGGACGAAATCCTCGTTAGCCGAACAAGTGGTTACCGGTGTTTACGAACAATTACCCCGCGAACAAGAGTTGTTGAATTGGGATGCCTTTTCGTCGGTTCTCGACCCGGCAACGGGTTCTTCATTAGCACAATATCAAATGTTGATGGGTGGTGTTACCGCCAATACGACTTTCTTTGAAACCTATTGGAAAGCGTTCTACGAAGGCATTGCCCGCTCCAATGATGTGATTAACAACATTCACAAAGTTCCCGACATGACGGCCGGGAAAAAAGCCCGTTACGTCGCCGAATGTAAATTTATCCGCGCTTATTATTATTACAAGCTCAATGCCTTATGGCGGGGCGTTCCGGTTTACCTCGAAAATGTAGATGTGAAAGATTGCACCAAAGGCCGCTCTTCTGCCGATGATGTTTGGAATATTATCATCCAAGATTTGACCGATTGCATCAACGAACAGAATCTGCCTGCGAAATACGAAGCCAACAGTCCTTTGTACGGACGAATTACCAAAGGCGCCGCCTACACCCTGCGTGGCAAAGTTTATCTTTGGCAAAAAAATTGGAACGCAGCCCAAAAAGATTTTGAAGAAGTCGGCCAATCGGGTTACGATTTGTACCTTGGCAATTATGCCGGTTTGTTTACCGAAGCCAACGAACATTGCAACGAGATGATTTTTTCGATTCAGATGATCGAACAAAGCGGTTACGGCAGCAGCCGCGCTCGCGAATACGGCAATGCACTGACCACAGGCAACGGCTACAACAGCTTTTTCCTCAATACCCGTTTTGTCGATTCGTATGAAAACGCCGACGGTCAGCCTTTCGATTGGGACGATTATTTTCCGGGTTATTCTTCGATGGAAGCCAAAGCCCGTTCGGTATTTTTCCTGCGCGACGGGATGACCGCCAAAGAGAAAAACACCATGGCGACTTACGGCGCGGATATGAGTTTATACCTTTCGTCCGGCAACGAAGCCCGTTTGGCGGCAGCTTACGCCAATCGCGACTCGCGCTTGTCGGCCACCGCCATCACGCCTTATTCCACTTATCTCGGCGGAATGACCGGCGCCGACAATCTTTATACTTACCGTTGGCCTTACAAAGGGTATGATTCGCGCGATCCTTTCGATTTTCGCATTGCATTTTCCAATAATTTCATGGTCTATCCCATCCGCAAATTTGTGCCGCGCGGCAGTGAAAATAATTTCCCGACTTACAATCCTATCGATATTTCGATTTTCCGCTACGCCGATGTCTTGCTCGGATTGGCCGAAGCCTTGAACGAACAGAACGAAACGGATTTGGCCATCGTGGAAATAAATAAAGTACGCGCTCGCGCCGGAGTAGCCGCATTGCAAACAAGCGATGCAAGTCAACCCACTTTCGTTGCGGATAACAACAATTTACGCCAGCGGATTCAACACGAAAAATTAGTCGAACTCGCCTGCGAAGAAGCAGTCTATTTCGACGAACTCCGTTGGGAAACATGGAAATCTTCGAAATTCGCCGCCGGCAACGGCTTATCGGAAGTCTGGGGCGCTCCCGTCTATCAATATAATTGGTTGGGCGATCAATGTTTGCTTTGGCCGGTACCTGCCGCCGAGCGGGAGAAAAACCGGAATTTGGAGCAAAATCCGTTGTGGAATTGACCCCCAACCCCTTAAAGGGGGCTTTAGAGGTAAAAACAACATCTCAATTAATTTTAAAAATATGAAAAAGAAATTTCTAAACGTACTATTATTTTCATTTGCTGTTATACTGTCTGCAACAGCAAACAACGACCAAGTAAAAATTTCGGAAGGCACATTAGATCTTCCAACCTATCAAATGAACGCAGCCGAAACAGCTCCGTTTTTCGAACGTGATTATTCCTATCAACGGGCGCGGCGTAGCGTTTATCCCTATCCCATGAACGATAACATGACCCGCAAACGCGAGAACGTTACCTATAAAGCGCTTTATTTGGAAAATGAATATGTCAAATTATGCGTGCTACCCGAAATCGGCGGTCGCTTGTGGTATGCAATCGATAAAACCAACGGTTACGATATTGTGTACCGGAATGATGTGATCAAACCGGCAAACGTAGGTATGTTGGGAGCTTGGGTTTCCGGTGGCGCCGAATGGAACGTTTTCCACCACCACCGCGCCACCACGCATACGCCTTCGGATTACAAATTAGAAGAAAGCGCGGACGGAAGTAAAACAATCTGGGTCGGAGAAACCGAATTGCGCCACCGTATGTCGTGGGCAATCGGAATTACTTTACATCCGGGAAAATCGTATATCGAAATCAGCGGACGACTGATAAATTCCACCGAAAACAGTAATTCGATGCTCTATTGGTCGAATGTGGCTACTCACGTGGATGAAAATTATCAAATTCTGTTTCCTCAAAGCACTGAATTTGGAACCTACCATTCCAAAGAGTCGTTCTGTCATTGGCCGATAACCCACGAGGCATACCGGGGAGATGAAACGTATTCGAAAAGCGTGGATGCTTCGTGGTGGAAAAATCATCCGACGTCTAATTCCATTTTCGTTTACGACCAAAAGGAAAACTATATTGGCGGCTACGACTACGGCCGTCATGCCGGTACGATGCTGGTGGGCAACCACAATATTGTAAAAGGAGGAAAATTTTGGTTGTGGGGACCTAATTCGGAGTGGGATACAAAAATATTGACCGATGCAGCGGGACACTATTGCGAACTGATGCAGGGTGCCTATTCCGATAATCAACCCGATTACAATTGGACAAGCCCTTATGAAATCAAACAATTCTCGCAATATTGGTACGGCATTCGCAACATCGAAGGAGTCAAGGCCGGTTGCCGGGAAGCCGCCATCAACCTCAACCGGGTCGGCAAAGGCAAAGTATTATTGGGTGTCAATGCGACTGAGAAACTTTCAAACATGACAGTTGTTCTGAAAACGGGCGATCAGGTGATTTTCTCCGAAACAACGGATATTGCTCCCGATGCGCCTTTCGTAAAAACGGTTCCGGTGGATAAAAACATTCGGGAAAAAGATCTCCGCATGACATTAATCGACGCCACCGGAAAGGAAATACTGGCTTATATTCCGGTCGAAAAAGATATGACCAAGCCATTGCCCGAAATAGTCGATTATCCGCTGCTTCCCAAACAAATAGAGAGTACCGAGGAATGTTACTACACAGGTCTGCGTAACCTGCAATTTGCCAACCCGTTTATTAATCCGACCGATTATTTCATGGAAGTGATCCGTCGCGATCCGGGAGATACCCGCGCCAATACACAAATGGGTATCTGGTATCGCTTGCGCGGCGAAAACGAAAAGGCAAAAATGCACCTGCGCACGGCCATCAAACGCCAAACAAAGGATTATACCCGGCCGAAAGAATGTGAAGCGATGTATAATCTGGGACTGATTCTCAAATCCGAAGGCAGATTCGAGGCAGCAATAGACACCCTTTACCGCGCCGTGTGGAGTTACGAATTTAATTCGGCGGCCAACTATCAACTGGCACAACTCTATGCTTCGGTCCGGGATTATAACAGTGCGCTGGAACGTTTGAATGAGGCTATTGTTTACAACGGCAACAATTTCAACGCATTGAATTTGAAGGCTACCATTCTCCGTCATCAAGGAAAGAACCCGGAAGCATTCGATTGTATCAATCGTGTTTTAGAGGTAAACCCTATCAACACATACGCAACACGGGAAAAATCAATCCTTACGGGCGACAATTCCTTTACGACACTGATGCGCGATATTCCCGAATCCTATCTTGAATTGGCCATCGGATATTGGCACAACGGATTCACAGAAGAGGCAGTTGAAATATTGAAGAATTTGGATGCTCGCATTGCCTATCCCACCATCCGTATGTATTTGGCATTTTTTGCCGATAAAGCCGGCGATAAAGTCGAAGCTAAAAAACAGTACGAAGCAGCGTTGGCTCTCCCAACTGACTATTGCAACATGTTCCGCTTGGAAACAATTGGCGTATTGGAAAATGCGAAAGAATATTATCCCGGTAATGATAAAATTCAGTATTACCTCGGAAATATCTTCTATGACAAACAACCGGATGTAGCGATGACCCATTGGCAAAAATGTGTCGAAATCAATTCGGCTAACGCTTTGGCATGGCGTAATCTGGGATGGGGATATTGGATGCACAACCACGATTTGAACAAGTCGGCCGGTTGCTATCGTAAGGCCATCGAATTGGCTCCCGAACAGGCGCTTTTCCTTGAAGAAATCGACCAAGTGTACGAACAAAAAGGCGAAGAGGTAAAGGTTCGTTACGATTTATTGAAAAGTCATCACGAAACCTGCGTAAAGCGTTACTATCCGCTTGCCGCAGAAGTGATTACCGGCACATTCATGGGCGATTATGATTATGTGTTGGATTTACTTACAACCTGTTATTTTCCTACAAGAGAAGGTGTCGCCAATTTCCATGATGTTTATGTGGATGCTTTAATGATGGCGGCGCAGGATAAAGCGGCGAAAGGAAAATACGAAGAAGCAATCGCTCTGTATGAGAAATGTTTCGAATATCCGGTAAATCATCAGGTATTCCTTGTGGACACCCGTGTGCCCCGGGATGCTCAAACGAATTACTTTATCGGTGAAATTTACGATAAGACGGGCAACAAATCGAAAGCGACACTCCATTACAAAAAATCGGCGGCAGTGGATGTCAAAAATACCGACTATCGTTTTTGGCAAGCTTTATCCCTTCAAAAATTAGGTAAAACGGAAGAAGCAAAACCGGTTTTTGAAAATCTGATAGAAACCGGTCGCAACGGCATTGTGGAAAGCATTGTAAATTTCTTTGGAGCGGAAGGAAATACGGGACAAACCGTGGAAACCGTCAACACGAAAGCTTACTATACGATAGGTCTCGGACAATTGGGTTTGAATAAAAAATCGGAAGCAAATAAAAGCTTTAAGAAAGCAGTCGAATTGAAACGCGACAACTTATGGGCCAATTTCATGGAAGCGCAAACTAAATAACAATATAACAATCGTATGAAAATTTATAAAATAGTTTTATTTGGAGTACTATCTGTTTTGTTGATTGCTTGTCATCAACCGAAAAAGGCATCGGTAGAGGTAATTCCGTTTGGAACAACCTCTACCGGCGATTCGGTTTCGCTTTTTCGTTTGACCAATGCAAACGGAGCGTATATGGAAGTCATCGACTACGGCTGCCGCGTGGTAAGCATCGCCGTTCCCGATAAAAACGGAAATTTAGACGATGTAGTCCCTGGTTACGATAATATCCGCGATTTTGAAACCGGCGAACAACGCTTTTTCGGCGCCTTAATCGGTCGGTACGCCAATCGCATTGCCGGAGGAAAATTCAAATTAGATAATGTTGATTATCAACTGACTATCAACAATATTCCCAATGGTTATCCCTGTCATTTGCATGGCGGCGAAACCGGCTTCGACCGCGTAATGTGGCATGCCGCGCCGTTTCAAAACGAGGATACGGTCGGCGTTGTGTTTACACGGACGAGTCCCGACGGCGAAGAAGGTTATCCCGGAAATCTCCGTTGCGAAGTTACTTATTCGTGGCTTCCCGACAACACTTGGTGCATCGAATATGCCGCAGAAACGGACAAACCGACCATCGTCAATCTGTCGCAACATTGCTATTTCAATCTGAAAGGTGAAAACGGCGGAACCATTCTCGACCATTATTTGACCGTTTACAGCGATTCGGTTACGCCCTGCAACGAAGGTTATACCGCTACCGGCGAAATCGTTCCGGTCGATCAAACGCCTTATGATTTCCGGACGCCGCATCGCATCATCGACCGCATCGTTCAACCGAAAGAATCCATGAAAATCTTCGGCGGCTGTTCGACCAATTGGATACCGGCAAATGTCAACTGGGTTTTAACCAAACCGGCGACGAGAGCCGCAGTATTATACGAACCGCAATCGGGACGAACACTCGAAGTCCGCACCACCGAACCCGGCCTCCTCATTTATACCGGACAAGGTTTATCGGAAAACATCACCGGGAAAAACGACCAAGCAATGTCGAAATACGGCGGTCTGATTTTGGAAACCATCCATCATCCCGATACGCCCAATCATCCGAATTTTCCATCTTGCGTTTTGCGTCCGGGCGAAAAATATTATTCGAAAACGGAATATTTGTTCGGCATCACAGAAAAATAAATTTTTTAATATTGTATATCATGAAAAAAATTGTACTATTACTCATTCTTGCAGTTTCTTGTTTGCAACTCAATGCAGAAACCGCAGTCTTTTTGAAAAACGGCGGAACAGGCAACGGCTCAACGCCCGCCACGCCCACCGGCAGTTTGAACACCGCTTACAAAGCCATCGAAGATTCCGGTGGCGAAGGCGCCATCGTGATTGTGGATAAATTCACGCTGGTATCGGCTTTTGCTCGCAACATTCCGAAAAACGAAAACATTACCATTACTTCAAAATACGATGGGGTGGATTATCGCGATGGAAACCCCAATTGTATTCTCGACATTTCCAAAGGTCTTCGATGGACGTTGTTTCGACCGACTACCTTTGAAAACATTACCTTCTCAGATGCAGGAGTATCAACTCCCTACATTCTGTTTATCGCTAATTTCCATCCGATTACGATGGGAGAAGGCATTGAAGTTCAAGGATTTCCCTCAACAGAAATCGCTACGTCGCTCGCTATTCTCGGAGGTTCGCAAAGCGGACAAACGGGCGCTCCGGCAACCAACGATGCGGATCCGTACATCACCATTAAAAGCGGAAAATTCATTGTGGTCGGTTTCAGTCGCCAAGTGGATGTGGTTTATACGGGAACAGCGCACATAAATATTTCCGGCGGCGAAATTGCAACTCTTTACGGCGGCTCGCTTAACAACGGCAAAGGCGGCAGTATCGATTTGAATATTTCCGGCGGAACATTTATCAGCAGCATTTACGCTTGCGAAAGTAATTCTTCGCGGGCGACTTATGCTTCGGGAAATGCCTCCATCGTGATTTCCGGCGGCGATTTTACATATTGTGGCGCCATTTTTGCCAATATGGACGGCGAATCCATTGTCGATTTATCGGGATTAGCCGATGTAGACTATGTGAAACGCCGCTTGTATTATGCCGGCAAATTGATAACAGCCGGCGGCGAAGTTCCATTTCTTACACCCAACAAAGTATTTGATTACGGAAATTACACCGACTCCAAAGGACAAATGATTCCGTACCGGATTTATTATCCCGAAAATTACGACGAATCGAAAAAATATCCTTTAGTTTTGTATATGCACGGCAATGGCTCGCGGGGCAGCGACAATGAAACGCATCTTTTGACCGGCGGTTCGGCTTTCACATCCACATTAATCAACAGCGGACAAGAATGTATCATTCTGGCGCCACAAGCCCCACTCTCAAGCAGTTGGGTTACAACTTATCCGGGCAATGCCGGTTACACAGTCGCATCCGTTCCGATGGGAAGTTATTTGAATGCCGCTAAAGAATTGTTTGACAGCATATTAACGAAACCCTACATCGACAAATCGCGCATCTACGTTTTTGGCGTTTCCAACGGCGGCGGCGCAACATGGGATTTGATGTGCCGTTTCCCCGATTTATTTGCAGCCGGTATTCCGATGTGCGGCAATGGCGAATCGTCCAATGCGGCGGCTATCGGCAGTCTGCTGACCGAAATCCCGATTTGGGCATTTCATGGCGATGCCGACGAAACGCTGTCGGTGGAAGGTACACGCGGAATTGTAGCCGCCATCGAGGCGGCAGGCGGAACGAAAATCGAATACACCGAATATCCGGGCGTAGGACATGAAGCTTACTTTTTCTCCGCACACGAAGGATTGATCGAGTGGTTTTTTGCACAAAAGAAAACGCCTACATCTATCGAAAACATCGTTTCGCAAGATGATCAGGTGGTTGCAACGGAATATTTCAACCTGCAAGGCGTGCAAATCCCCGTAGGGGCGTTGCGCGCAACGCCCCTACCCACCGGCGTTTACCTTGTGAAACAAACCCTGAAATCGGGTCAAACGAAAGTAAGTAAGCAATTAATTATTAACAAAATATAAAATAATGTCATGAAAAAATTTATCTTATTTATTGTATTTGGCATTACTTGTTGTACTATAAATGCGCAAAATGTAGCCTTTCTAAAAACAGGAGGAACCAACGGAAACGGTAAATCGCCGGCCACACCGACCACTTCCATCAATACGGCTTATAAAGTATTGGAAGATGCCGGCGGTGGTGGAACGATTGTTCTGGTAGATGGCTTCACGATTTCATCCAATTTTATGCGAGCGGTGGCAAATACGCAAAACGTAACGCTTACTTCCGTTTGGGACGGAGTAGATTATCGCGAAGGCAATCCCAATTGTGCGTTGACGGTAGGTACCGCCGGTTTCCGTTACAGTATGAACGGTCCGCATACATTTGAAAATATTACGCTCAAAGGAAATCCTTCACTTACAGCGAATTACATTATGTTTATTGCCAATTTTCATCCGCTTACGATGGGAGAAGGCGTATCGGTGGTTAATTTTCCGAATACGATAATGACGACTTCTTGTTCTATTTTGAGTGGTATCCAACAAGGAGGAACCGGTAGTCCCACGGCAACGAATTTGGATGCGAATTTAACCATTAAGAGCGGCGCCTTTATCATTGTCGGTTTCAATCGACAGGTAACGGCAAATTATA
Source organism: Bacteroidia bacterium (assembly GCA_025999115.1). The sequence goes on along the minus strand of BNWW01000003.1, from coordinate 24,434 downwards.
CGGGAACTGCGCATATTGACATACAAGGTGGTGAAATCACTGCTTTCTACGGTGGTTCGATTCCGGCAGGCTCTCCGCTTACCGGTTTTGGTAATGGAGGAAATTTGGATTTAACTATTTCGGGCGGTAGTTTTAAAGACGCTATTTATGCCGGAAATCGTCCATATCAAACAACGAATAATGCACAGGGAAATACAACAGTAACCATCACCGGCGGGGATTTTACGGCTTGTCCCGCTATCTTAGGCGAAATGGATGGCGTTTCAGCGATAGATGTATCAGCGCTGGATGCCACCGGTTTTGATTTTATCAAGAGAAGATGTTATGGTTTCGATCAAATTAAATCGACCGCCGGTTGGGAGGATTTTTACATTCCTTCCGAAACATTTGATTCCGGTTCATTTATATCAACAACCGGTATCGAACTTCCCTACCGTATTTATTTACCCGAAAATTACGATGCCGGAAATGCTTATCCTTTGGTGCTTTTTATGCACGACAACGGTTCGCGCGGAGCCGACAACTCCATGCAATTACGAACGATAGGAGCCGCTGTAGTATCCCGGATTTTGAACAGCGGCAACGAATGTATCATCGTGGCTCCGCAGTGTCCCACTACAACCAATTGGGTTGCCGATGGGCAATACCCGGGCAATGCGGGTTATACGGTCGATGACGTTCCGATGAGCGATTATTTGGCCGCCGCAAAAGAATTGTTGGATGATGTAATAGCGACCCAAGCGGTAGATTTGAAACGGATCTATATTTGCGGTTCGTCGAACGGCGGCGGTGCAACATGGGATTTGATGAGTCGTTTCCCGAATTTGTTTGCAGCAGGCGTTCCGATGGCCGGTTGCGGCGCTTCGCCCGGTGCGGCAGCAATTGCCGGTGCACTGGCTCAAACTCCGATTTGGACATTTCATGGCGATGCGGATGGAACGCTTCCGGTAGCCGGTACGCGCGGTTTAGTGGCAGCCATTGAAGCAGCAGGAGGAACCAAGATTCAATACACCGAATTTCCGGGCATTGATCACGGCGTATGGTGGGTGGCTTCGGCAACCGAAGGTTTGACCGATTGGCTGTTTGCGCAGGAAAAAACGCTGACAGCCATTGAAAACGCCGTTTCGCAAGACAATCAGGTAGTTGCAACGGAATATTTCAACCTGCAAGGCGTGCAAATCCCCGTAGGGGCGTTGCGCGCAACGCCCCTACCCACCGGCGTTTATATTGTGAAACAAACCCTGAAATCAGGAGAAACGAGAAGTCAATTAATAATGTATAATTTTTAAATTTTAAAATCATGAAGAAAAATATTCTTTTATTAATCATAATGGCGGCTTGCTGGAGTTTGCAGGCACAAAACGTAGCGTTCCTGAAAACGGGAGGAACCAACGGAAACGGTAAATCGCCCTCTACACCGACCACTTCCATCAATACGGCATATAAGGTATTGGAAGATGCAGGCGGCGGCGGAACGATTGTTCTGGTAGATGGCTTCACGATTTCATCCAATTTTATGCGAGCGGTGGCAAATACGCAAAACGTAACGCTTACTTCGGTTTGGGACGGAGTAGATTATCGCGAAGGCAATCCAAATTGTGCGCTAACAGTAGGTACTGCCGGTTTTCGTTATAGTCTGAATGGTCCGCATACATTTGAAAATATTACGTTCAAAGGAAATCCTTCACTTACAGCGAATTACATTATGTTTATTGCCAATTTTCATCCGCTTACGATGGGAGAAGGCATTTCGGTAGTGGATTTTCCCAATACGCAAACAACAACATCTTGCACTATTTTGGGCGGTATTCAAAATGATGGAAGCGGTAGTCCGACAGCCGTTGATTTGGATGCAAATATTATCGTTAAAAGCGGAACATTTATCATTGTCGGATTCAATAGGCAAAAAGCTGCCGATTACACGGGAACAGCACACATTGACATACAAGGCGGTGAAATCATATATCTCTATGGAGGCTCTCTCAATAATGGACATGGCGGCAATGTTGATCTGAATATTTCGGGAGGAACATTTATCGGCGGCATTAACGTAGCTTCAGGAACAGCGAATCTTGCAGCAGGATCCGCTAATGTAACTATTTCGGGCGGCAATTTTACAAACATGACACCTAACCCACCCGAAAATTCCAACTATATCTTTGGAGGCATCAGCGCCAGTTCCAAAATTAGTGTTTATGCAGGCACTACTCTATTGCCGAACCTACCGGCTTTTTGGAGTAAAATAAACAGCGCTTCCCCTTTCACTCAACAAGAAATAATCATTCCGGCCAACATAACCGCAACAGCCGATATGTATAATTGGGGCGACATCGTTTTCGAATCCAACGAAACTTCCACCGGCCAATTAACCGGCCTTTTGACTTTGGGAGAGAATGGCGTAGTGAAAATTAAAAAATCGTTTGCTGCCGACAAATGGTATGCTATCGGTTTCCCGTTCAATATTTCTTCCGTTCGCTGTGATAATACTTCATTCAATTACGATTTGGAAACGTATGATGAAAACGGTATAAATACTCATGACGGCTTAAACGGCGATTATTGGTTGAAAACTTACGACGGCGATAATTTCTATGATTATGCGGCCGGTTCAAAAACCATTGCGGCAGGCGGTTACGTCCTTCAAGTTCCTGATGCTTTGGATGGCGCTACGTTCACGTTTACTTCCGAAAGCGGAGTTGTGCTTAACAATTCTTCTGATTTTGCCGGTAATGCGGAAGAATATACACTAACGAATAATCCTTTGGTGGCCAATCAAACATTAACGCAAGGCAGCACCGATATTGACGACGATTATTATCGCTTGGGTGCATTTGCAGCGAGCAATTTCGGCCGATTCTCCGGTACATACACGTTAAAACCGTTTGAATCGGTAGTGGTGGCGAAAGGAATTGCAACCAACGCTTTACGCGCTTCATTGAATATTGAAACGCCGACAGCCATAGACCTTCCAAGTTTTGAAAACTTAGAAGGTCTTACTCCCGTAGCCGTGCAATATTACAACTTGCAAGGGGTGTGCGTAGGGGCGTTGCGCGCAACGCCCCTACAACCGGGCATTTACATCGTGAAAACGATTTACGCATCGGGTAAGAGTGAAGTGAGCAAAGTAATTATTAAATGATGAACAACCGAACCCTGTTAGGGTTAAAACACAAACAACAATGAAACGAACAACAATTCTAACAATAGCAATTTGTTTGGCAATCAACACATTCGCCGAACGCACCAGCTTCCGCAACCGCACCGAAAACTGGCTCCAAAACACCGAAGCAACCTCCGAAACTTCGGGCAATCTACGCGGCGCCATCGGCTCCACCGAAAACGCCGACGGAAATCTCTCCGTCCCAGTCGGCGCTCTTCCTGCCGCCGGCATTTTACTGCTCGGCAGCATCTATGGCCGCCTCCGCAAAAAACAATAAAACAATCTGTTTGAGCCGAATAAAAATCCCGCACCCACCCTGCGGGATTTTTTTACATATTTAGATTTGCATCATTAAAGCAATAAATGTACTTTTGTAGACGAAATGTTGAATCGCATCCAATATATCTGCCTCATTGCGCTGACGACCACGTTTTTCGCGTGCAAATCAACTAAATTTGTTCCCGACGGCGAATACCTGCTCGACCGGATTCATATCGAATCGGACGTACCGGGCTATTCGGAGAGCGAATTGACGCCTTATCTAAAGCAGCATCCCAATTTCAAAATGTTCGGAGTATCCAAAGTGATGCTGCACGTATACAGTTTATCAGGCAAGAAAGATAACGGCTTCAACCGGTTTATCCGGAAACTCGGCGACGAACCGGTTCTCTTCGATTCGTTGCAAGTGAATAAAACCGTGCGCGAGTTTCAAAAATTGTTCGTCAATATGGGATACTCCGGCGTGGACGTGTGGTTGTCGGTCGATACCTCCCGCTATAAAAGAGCTAATGTCAGCTATTTTATCCGGGGAAATGAGCCTTACCGCATCCGGCATTATGAAACCGAAATACAAGATTCGATATTGAATCGTGAGATTTTCGGCGGCGGGCATTCCGAACCGCAGCAAGCCGTTCCGGGCGAATCGCCGGCGATGCGTTCGTCGCTCGTGAAAGACAGTTTGTTATTCAACCGCAATATCTTGGACGCCGAACGCGACCGCATTACCGGCTTACTGAAAAACCGCGGTTATTACGCTTTCTCCAAAGACCGGTTGGTATATGATGCCGACAGCGCCTTAAACGCTCATTCGGTCGATTTAACTTTGCGATTGCGGGAATTGCCGGATAGTGTCGCCGACTTTTCCAACCGGAAATTTTTCTACGATAAATTCCGTATCTATTTGGATTTTGACCCTTTACATATCGCGAATCTCGACGATTATCCGAAAAACGACAGCATCCATGTCAACGGTTACACCATCTATTACACGGGAAAAAAGCCGTCGTTGCGCCCGAATTTATTGTTGCACAACTGCTTCATCACACCGGGACAATCCTATTCGCAACAAAACGAAGATTTGACTTACGCCGCCTTTTCCGGTTTACGCGCATTAAACAACATACACTTCCAATTTGCGGAAAAGACACGAAACGATTCCACTTTGCTCGACAGCTATCTATTGGCGATTCCGGCACGCAAACAAACCGTTACCTATTCCATCGAAGGGACGAATACGGCCGGCGATTTGGGAGCAGCCACTTCCGTCAATTATTCACATCGCAACTTGTTTCGCGGTTCGGAAACGTTTAATCTCCGCGTACGCGCCGCCTACGAAACGATGAGTAATTTTTCCTATCCCTATTGGGAATTGGGAGGAGAAGCCTCGCTGGATCTTCCCAAAATCATTTTCCCGTTTGTGGGTGATCCGCTCACGCGCCGCTTGCGCACTTCAACCGAATTTCTGTTTCGATACAATTATCAAACACGTCCCGAATACGACCGCACCCTTGTATCCGGCGGATTACGTTACAAATGGCAGGGACGGCAAAAATTCGCACCGCGCCATCAATTCGATTTAGTGAACGTCGATTATGTGTATCTTCCAAAAATAGATTTTAGCTTTTTGCAGAAACTGCCGGAAAACGCACTGTATTTCGGCTATCTCGACCAGTTTATTGTCGGCATGAATTATGCCTATTATTATTCGACTTCCGAGCCTGCTCAAAAACGAAAAAATGCACATACCTTCCGTTTTTCAATCGAATCGGCAGGCAATCTTTTATACGGATTAAGCAACATCTTAAAACTGGAAAAAGATGAGGCATGGGATTCGTATCTGCTTTTCAAAACACCCTTCGCACAATTCGTCAAAGGCGATTTCGATTATACAAAAAATATTGTCCTCGACGAACAAAACTCCATCGCATGGCATATCGGCGGCGGAATCGGTTTTCCATACGGCAATTCGCAGAGTTTACCTTTTGAAAAACGGTATTATTCGGGCGGAGCCAACAGTGTGCGGGCCTGGTCGATTCGTCAATTGGGACCGGGCAGTTATCAACCCGACCATTGGACTACTTTTTACGAACAATCGGGTGATATTAAATTGGATTTCAACATCGAATACCGCAGCCATTTCTTCTGGAAATTGGAAGCCGCCGCATACATCGACGCCGGAAATATCTGGACGATAAAGAATTACGAAGAACAGGCAGGCGGTCAATTTCGATTAGATTCGTTTTACAAAGAAATTGCCTTCGGCTATGGTCTGGGCTTGCGATTAGATTTCGATTACTTTTTGATTCGTTTCGATACGGGGATGAAAGCCTACAATCCGGCAAAAAACGGGAAAGACCGTTGGGCGATATTGCATCCGAATTTCGGGGAAAATTTTGCATGGCACATTGCGGTGGGATATCCGTTTTAAGTTTTTTCATTACTTTATAAATATTTTATAGAAAAATTTATTTATCTTTGCCTCGAACTAATTTTTTAAAGCAAAATATGAAGCGGATTCTGGTTTTATTGATTGATTTGGCAATTATTTATACAAGCATTCTCATAAGTTACAAATTGTTGGGCAACACATTAATAGATTACCCACGAAATATCGAAGCCTTTTATATTCTCATGCCGTTCATCGGAATTTTATATTTTATTTTGATGTATGTTTTCGGATTGTATAATTCGATTCGCCGGCCGATAAACGATTTGTTATATACGATTTTTCTAATTTCCATCGCACTAACGATGGGTATTATGGCGCTTTGTTTTTCGATCCGAATGGTTACGTCGGCCTTTCCGCGAAGCGTATTATTGTTGAGTTCCATTTTCTATTTCATCGGATTAACATTTTGGCAGGTATTTATTTGGACGGTTTCAAAAAGTCAGGTAGGCCGCAAAAAAGTGGTTATTGTAGGGCCGCAAGCCGAATGGCTAAAAAACAAGTTGGCGGATAAATACCACGATTCTTATGTTATACAAACGATTTTAGGCGAAAACGATGTCTATTTGTTGGACGAAATCGCCAAATGTGAAATTGTTTTTCTAACCGCAGGCGTAACCAGCAAAGGCCGGGATAAAATTTTACTTTACACGGCGCAACAATCCATTGGTGTTTATTTTGTTCCCGAATATCGCGATATAGCGATTATGGCTTCTGCGATGGAACAAACCGACGATATTCCTACTTTTTATATTTCCAAATTGGGTTTGAATTTTGAAGAAAAGTTCTTGAAAGGTACAGTCGATTTATTATTGGGATTGATTGGGTTTATTGTTTTCTTGCCTTTTGGTTTGATTACCGCTATTTTGGTTAAATTGGATGGCGGTCCCATTTTTTATTTTCAGGAACGTTTAACGCTCAACGGGAAAATATTTAAAGTAATCAAATTCCGCACCATGGTTCCGAATGCCGAACAATTATCGGGTCCGGTTTTGGCCGGCGAAAATGATCCGCGCATTACGAAAGTAGGGCGTTTTATCCGTGCGGTGCGTATTGATGAAATTCCGCAAGTGCTGAATATTTTGAAAGGGGATATGAGCATTGTAGGGCCGCGGCCGGAACGTCCGTTCTTTACCGACCAGTTTGAAAAACAAATTCCGTATTACCGTCAACGCCTGAATGTGAAAGCCGGACTAACCGGTTTGGCGCAAATCAAAGGAAAATACAATACTTCATTTGAAGATAAACTGCGTTACGATTTGTTATATATCAGTCGTTATTCGTTCTTCCAAGACGTTTTGATTGTGTTGCAAACCATTAAAATTCTGTTTGTCAAAGAAAGCACCGAAGGTGTGTAGCATCGAAATGCTCCGGTTCCACCCAATGAATTAGAAAGCCTCGCCGTTCCATTCCCCGGAACCAAGTCATTTGCCGTTTGGCGAATTGATGAATGGCGATTTCCAATTGTTCAAACATTTCACGATAGGATAAACGGCCTATGACGTGCAAAGTTAAATATTTGTATTCCAATCCGTAATACATTAAATCTTCGGGAGAAACGGTTTTTAATAAGTTCCGGATTTCGTCCAGCATTCCATGGTCTAAACGTTTTTGCAATCGGTCGGTAATGCGTTGCCGGCGGCTTTCGCGATCGACCTGCGTTCCGATAATCAAACTGTTGACGGGCGGATAATCGCGTTTTCCGGGAGATTGCGTCCGGTAATATTCTTCGATTTCGATGGCGCGAATCGCCCGTTGCGCCGAATCGACGTCGGTTTTGTTGTGTAGGGTTTTATAGGATTTCAAAATCGTTTCCAATTCCAGTAAGGATTTATTTTTCAAACGATTGCGCAATTCCGGATTTTCGGGAACATCCAATAATTGATAACCGTTCAGCACGGCTTCGATATATAAACCGGTACCGCCGCAGAGAACCGGCAATTTTCCTTTCGCCCGAATCGACTCAAAAGCCTGATGGAAATCGTGTTGATAACGGAATACGTTGTATTTTTCGCCGGGATCGCAAATATCAATCAGATGGTAAGGAATTGTTTTTCCGTCGATTACATAATCGTCCAAATCTTTTCCGGTGCCGATGGTCATTCCGCGATACACTTGGCGCGAATCGCCGCTGATGATTTCCGTATTCAATGCATTGGCTAAACGGACGGCTAAAGCTGTTTTTCCGGAAGCGGTGGGGCCGAGAACTGTGATTAATTCGTAATTCATGCGATTTATTTTGCTTGCAAAGGTAATAATAAACGAAAACTTTTGTAGTTTTGCAGCTGTTTTATGTGGGTTACATTAGCATTAATATCAGCAGTTTTCTTAGGAGGATACGAAATCTGTAAAAAACAGTCCTTGAACGGCAACGCGGTTTTGCCGGTTTTGTGTCTGAATACGCTGATTTCGAGTCTATTGTTTCTTCCATTCATTCTACTTTCTACTTTTACCGATTACTTGGACGGCACCTTATTGTATGTTCCGGCGGCTTCGTTGGCCGTACATGGACACGTTTTTCTTAAATCGGTTATTGTATTGAGTTCGTGGATTTTCGGTTATTTTTCCGTAAAACATCTTCCGCTCACGCTCACAGGTCCCATTCGCGCCACTCAACCCGTGATGACATTGTTGGGCGCCATGTTGATTTTCGGCGAACGTTTGAATCCGTATCAATGGATTGGCGTTTCGTTGGCGCTGTTATCGCTGTTTTTATTATCGCTTACCAACAAAAAAGAAGGAAATTCCCAAACGGACAACCGGTGGATGATTTTTTCCACCATCTCCATGCTTCTGGGCGCCACAAGCGGTTTGTACGACAAATATTTGATGCGTTCGTTGGATGTGATGACCGTGCAAGTGTGGTTCAATTTTTATCAATTCGGCTTGATGGCGATTATTTTAATGGTTTTGTGGTATCCGCAACGCCGCCACAGCACACCGTTTGTATGGAAAAACAGCATTATTTGGATTTCCGTTTTTTTAGCCGCCGGCGATTGGGTGTATTTTTATGCGCTTACCTTTCCCGACTCAATGATTTCGATTGTGTCGATGATCCGGCGTAGCAATGTACTCATTACGTTTATTGCCGGCGGTTTATTTTTCCACGAAAAACATCTGAAAAGCAAGGCGTTTGATTTGGTTTTGGTTTTGGTGGGGATGTTCTTTTTGTATTGGGGGACGAAATAAAAAAGGGCTATCATTCGACAGCCCCTTTTCTCTTTTTACTTCTTTGTTTATTTTACTGCGGGATCCGCATCTTATAAAACGAACGCCAAACAAAATACAATCCCAAAATCAAGAATGGAATGGCAATGTAGGTCGAAAAGTCCGTGCCTTCACCAACTTTCATCTCAATACAGATTTCCGTTGCCAATAATCCGAATAAAGTCGAAAATTTGATAATTGGGTTCAACGAAACCGAAGAAGTATCTTTGAATGGGTCGCCCACGGTGTCGCCGACAACCGCTGCTTCGTGCAGAGGAGTATTTTTTTCTTGCAATTCCACTTCAACAATTTTCTTGGCATTGTCCCAACTTCCACCGGCATTCGCCATGTAAATCGCTTGGAATAAACCGAAGACGGCAATCGAAATCAAATAAGCCACGAAGAAATTCGGATCAATGAAAGCAAATGCCAAAGTCAAAGAAATCAATGCAAGGAAAATATTCCACATCCCTTTTTGAGCGTATTGCGTACAGATTTTAACGACTTCGTTCGAATCGTCGGCGCCGGCTTCCTTTTTATCCAAATTAAATGTCCGTTTGATAAATTCTACGGTACGATAAGCGCCGGTGGTAACCGCTTGTATGGAGGCGCCGCTGAACCAGAAAATAACTGCGCCACCGCAAATTAATCCGAGGATAACCGGAGCGTCGGTCAATGCCAAATTCAATAAACCTACTTTATCAAGCAATAAGATAATGGAGAAAATCATCGTGGTAGCGCCCACAACGGCGGTTCCGATCAATACCGGTTTGGCGGTTGCTTTGAACGTGTTTCCTGCCGAGTCGTTGGCTTCCAAGTAATGTTTACCTTTTTCAAAGTCGGGTTTAAAACCGAAATCTTTTTCAATTTCTTTTTCAATTCCGGGAATTTGTTCGATTTGCGAAAGTTCAAATACCGATTGCGCATTGTCGGTAACCGGTCCGTAGCTATCCACGGCAATGGTTACAGGTCCCATACACAAAAATCCGAAAGCCACCAAACCGAATGCGAATACCGGAGCGTGATTTCCAAAAATGGAAACGCCTTCTTCAATGATGCCGATGCCTAATCCGGTTTGCGCCGTGAAATAAGCGACAGCCATCAAGCCTGCAATCAATAAACCTGTCCAGAAAGCGCCGAAATAGCCTGCTACAATACCCGAAAGAATATTCAACGAAGGGCCGCCTTCACGCGATGCCGTTACAATTTCTTTCACGTGGCGCGATTTGGAACTGGTAAAGTATTTCGTAAATTCGGGAATCAGCAAGGCGCCCAAAGTTCCGCAACTGATGATTACCGCTAATTTCCACCACAAAGTAGGATCGGGCAAGTCGCCTAACAATAAATGACTCATGAAGAAACTGGCCGAGATACACAATACCGCTGCAATCACGATTAAACGCATCAACGGAGATTCAAAATCGAAATCTTTCTTGTTGGCATAGAGTTTTTTGGAAATACCTTGATTGATGAAGAACGAACATCCCGACAGAAAGTCCATCAAAAAGCGCATACCGAATATCCACACAATCAATTTTGCCTGCATATCGGGACTGGGAACGGCCAAGGTAATGAACGTAATCAACGCTACACCGGTTACTCCGTAGGTTTCAAAACCGTCGGCGGTAGGGCCAACGCTATCTCCTGCGTTATCACCTGTACAATCGGCAATCACCCCCGGATTACGCGGATCGTCTTCCTTTACACCGAAAACCACTTTCATCAAGTCGGAACCGATGTCGGCGATTTTGGTAAAAATACCGCCTGCAATACGCAAAGCGCTGGCTCCCAACGATTCGCCGATAGCAAATCCCAAGAAACAGATACCTACGATGTCGCGCGGAACGAACAAGAGAATGATAACCATCAACACCAATTCGAGCGAAATCAGGAACAATCCCACGCTCATACCGGCCTTCAACGGAATGTTTACCACATCTAAAGGACGGCCTCTCAACGAAGCAAAAGCCGTGCGGGCATTCGCCAAGGTGTTCAAACGAATACCGTAGAGCGCCACCAAGTACGAACCGGCCATTCCGACCACGGAAAACAACAGCACTTGAATGACTACGCTTACCGATTGTCCGATTAAGCCGAAGAAGTAGATGCACAACACGATCGCAACTAAGCCGAACAACATCAACAAGAATTTTCCTTGTTGATACAAATAAGTACGGCAAGTGGTGTAAATCGTTTGCGCCACTTTCAACATCGAATCGTGCGCCGGTAATTTTTTGACTTGATTAAACAGGAGCAAACTGAAAGCCAGCGTGCCTGCAATAATCAATGCACCATAGAACAAGAAATTCCACGAAGAAATGTCTCCTCCAAAGATATGAAACGTTCCCTCATGTAAATCGGGAATAGCCAAGTCCGCCTCACTGGCGAACGATGACAAGCCGCCACACAGTAATCCCGTGAGCAGCAATACAAAATGTTTTATTTTTTTCATAAAGAATAAATAGAAATATATAAAATGATTAATTTTTCCTTATTATACTGTCATTTTTTTGCAAAAAATCGCGCAAAGGTAATCATTTTTTATTATTTATTAGCATTTTTTCGCGCTTTTTCTTTTTCCATAGCCGCTTTTTTTGCAGCCTTTTCTTTGGCTGCTTTTTCCATCTTCTCTTGCTTCAAACGCGCTTTTTCTTCTTTTTCTTGTTGTTTCACATATTCATCGATTGCATTTTTCGGTTTTTTGGTAAATAAATTTTGGAAAAATTCGATGATTTTGCGGAAGGGGTCGTTGGCAAACTCGTCCAAGGCGGCGTTTACTTTATCAGCCATTTCTTCGGTTTTATTGAAAAGTTCTTCGGCTTGTTTTTCCAATTCTTCGGCTTTTTGTTCTTCGGCGGTTTTTTCGGTTGGGGTTTCTTCGGTGGTGGTTTCTTCCGAAGGATTGTCGTTAAGGGCATTTTGGGCTTTAAGGGCCTTATCGCCTTCTTCCGGTGATGGTTTCGCAGGCTCTTCTTTTTCCACAACCACTTCCAACTCGTAAGTCTGCGCCGCTTTCCACCGTTCCACTAAAGGCTGATTTTCTTTGCCGAATTGCGCCTCAAAGAAAGCCATATATTCCTCCAAACTCTTGCCCTGCGCCAAAATCGCATAATTCTCCAACGAAATCGGCACGACGACTACCGACCGTTCCAATCCCGTAGCATATCCGCCGGCGCCATAAATCATGGAAATATATTGCATCGCTTCCTCATGATTATTCAATCCTTGAATCTGCAACATTCCGATTTGGCCGACCGTGGTGCGCTCCAAGCCAAAATCCCGGCGCACAAAATTCCCAAAATTGAAGCTGGCTACCGTATAAAGCAATAGATTGTCATCGATGCTGCCTTGCGAATAAATAATCAGGATTTCGTGAGGCGTATGTGTTTCGGCTGAGAATGGAATCGCGGCTATATCGGCGGAAACCTCGCCTTCAACGCCCCAATGGATGTTGAACAATCCGCCGCGCGCCAACATATTATCGCCCGAGGCCGACAAAACCAATCCACGCTGGAAGCCTTTCATCATTTCTGCAGCCAAAATTGCGACATCCGCTTCGGGAAATTTGTTGATTAAGGCTTTCAATTGTTCTTTAAAACCTTCGGTATCATGGGCTTGTGCGTAAGTTAATGCATTCAAAAATAAGAATTTAGGCATCAATTTCGCCTGCGAATATTTATTCAGAACGGTTTGGTAATTTTCGCGCACTTTTTCGATTTCTCCATCCAAATACGATTGATAAGTGGCTTGATACAAGATTTCCTGCATTTTATCCATCATTTGAAGGTTGTATTCGTAATCGGGATCGGCCATGGCAATCGCCAAATCGCTTTCGGGAAATTCGGTCCGGATTTTCTGTTTCCACAAATTTGCGGTGGTCGTATCGCCCAATTTCCAATAAATCAAATAGATATGATAATAGGCGTCTAATTTATTTTCGTTGTCGGGATAGCGGGTATTGAGTTCGTCGAAGGTTTCCAAAGCCAAATCTTTGTCTTCCAATTTATCTTTGTAGATGACGGCCATATTATACAAACCGTCGGAAATAATGAGATTTGCGGCAGCAATATCTTCTTCTGTTTTAGGGATTTGCTGTAAATAGAATTGCGGATCGTGTGGATCAGACGAAGTTTCTTTCGGCGTTTCGGCAAGCGTGGCTTCTTCGGTGGAAGGAATCGAATCGTTCGTTGCCAACGCTTCCGGTTCAAGCGTTTCCGTATCTTCCGGCATGATTTCGGCCAAAGGATTGGTTTTGTTACGACGGCGCCAATCATCTTCCGCTTTGCGTTTCCCCCATTTTTGTTGGAAAGTGGTTTTTCCTACCGCAACTGCCTGTGGATTATAGAAATAGAACAAACCCGCATCGGCCTGCGATGTTACCATTCCTGCAGCCGATTTCGGATTCGGACGTCCTAAATTCATTTCTTCCCGGATTTCATCTTGTTTCGCCAAATAATCTTCGCGGTCTTTTTGCGCCTGTTCTTCCGTTTCTTTTTTCTTTAATTCTTCGATGATTTTATTGACAATTGTCAATTGTTCTTCTTCCGTCATTTGCGACAAACGCAACAAACTATCCTGTAAATTGACGGCTTCGGCATGAACCACCAACTCGTCCAACACTGCCGAACGCTTCGATACCCGCGGATAAGCTTCATCTTCTTTTTTCAATTGCGGCAAAGCTTCGGAATAATTCGGTTGCGCCTTAATAAATTGTCGCTGTTCAAAATAAATATCGCCTAATTGAATCTGATTAAAGGCTTTATCTTTTCCTTGTTGCGTACTTAATTCGACCCCTTTTTCGTAGGCAAAAATAGCTTTAGCGGTATCGGGAACCATCATATACACATTTCCCAAAGCGTAATAGATTTGGTCTAAATAATCTTTGTTTTTCACGCTCTTGGCCATTTTGCGCAGTTGTTTGGTAATTTTGGTCGTGTCGCCACCGGGATAAACTTCGGTTTGACGGATGCGCGCACTAAATTCCAAAGGATACGGAATTGTGGCTTTATACACCTCTCCGAATGTTTTGTAGGCCAATTGTTTTTCGCCTAATTTGCTGTAAATTTGCCCCAAAAGATATTTTTCGCGATTTTTTTGCACTTTATTTTTTTCCGAACGAATCGCTGCTTGCAGATACGGAATCACTTCCTTATACGATTTCTGTTTAAGGAGCAAATCGGCCGTTACGGTATCAAACCAATCCTGCAACTGTTGATTGGGAATGCCTTCGCGTTTCACTTTCGCCAGAATCTCTTCGGCTTCGTAATACCACGCGATTTCAGCGTAACATCTTGCAAACCAAATCTTTGCATCCACTGTAATTTCCGGTTGAGTGATATACAGACGGGAAATGTAGGAAAACGAACTCGCCGCTTGCAAAAAATCGCCGTTGTAGAATTGCGATTGCGCCATCAACATCCACGCGCGATACAAAAACGGATTGTATTCGGTGCGTTCCATCCATGCTTTGTATTTTGGATTGTTGCGTTTGGCAGGTTTGGCTTCGGGTTTCGCTTGAATGGAATGGGTTTTGATGGCTTTGACCGATTTTTCGACGGATTTATCGAACGGCCCGCCGGTATTCGGTTTTTCTTTCGGCAACGAACTGACGGAAAACATCAAAATCATTTCCGAAAAATTATCTTTGTAAGCCTCTTCTTGGGCTTTGAGTGCGGCATCATAAGTCGTCTGCCCGTTGAAATAGACATTGAAGCGCGTATTGAACGAATGATACCATCTGGTGCCGGCGGTATTTTTGGTAGAAGAACAAGAGGTCAAAATGCAGAAGACAACAAGCAACAAGCAATTTCCAAATTGAAAATTGAAAATTGAATTGAAAATCGGCGTTAGCCAAAATTGAAAATTGAAAATCAGCTTCTTGTTTTGCATTAGTTTAAAAACTATTTTATTGGAGTTTTATTGTCTTTTCTTCACAAAATCAACATCTTTGCAAAGCAAGAAAAGCAGCGCCTGCACAAAAATAATCGCCGCCCCCGAAGGCACATTCAAATAATAAGACAAAAACAATCCTGAGAAACATCCGAAAAGGCCAAAAAAGATGGAATAAACAATGATTTTCTTGAATTTGGAAGTAAACAAATTGGCAGTCATTTGCGGCACAGTCAGTAGCGACATCAACAACATAATTCCAATTAACCGTATAGTGGCCGTTACCGTCAAAATATTACCGAACAGATAAGCCGAAATATTCGGCGCATAACCTGGCGTAAGAAATATACAAATCACACCGACTGCCATTCCCAAGGCCCAGAGCGCCGCAATTGCCGAATCTTCGCGCACATCTTGTTTTTTCGACAGCCATTCCACACCAAAAGCCGATGCTATGGAAAAAAGGGTGCATTTCAAATTGTCGCATTATACTTATCACTACCGTCCTTGCGAACTGCGAGGAACGAAGTAGGAAGCAATCCGGTATTTATTAATGATTATCGGACATTTCACCTTTTGGCTGAAAGCCAAAATTTTCATAACCGCAGGTCGTGACCTGCGGAAAAAAGAACGTACTGTACCCCTTGCCTGAAAGGCAAGACATTAATTCGCGAGAAATCCTGCCTTACAGGCAGAACAAGTAGTATAGTGGCCGTTACCGCAAGTCGCGCTTCGCTTGACTTACGGTTATGAAAATCCCGCCCTTTCGGGCGACAGGCAAAATATCCGATAATCATAATTTATTATTTCCGGATTGCTTCGGGCTTACGCCCTCGCAAGGACGATATGCGACAATTTGAAATGCACCCCATGGAAGTTTAGGCGTAACTTTTTCCTGTGTTTTTTAGTATCTTTGTAATTTTTATAAATGGTTTACTAAACATATCGGAAATGAAAAACAGATTATTGAAAAGTTTTTGTTGTGCGTTCAGCGGGACAGGCATATTGTTTGCACGAGAACGTAACGCACAGATACATTTGGCAATACTCTGCTGCGTCGTTGCAGCAGGATTTTTCTTTAGCCTTACAGCACTCGAATGGATGATTATCGTCATCGTAAGCGGGCTTGTTTTCGCAGCGGAAGCAATTAATACCTCCATTGAAATACTGGCAGATGTCGTTTCGCCGGAACGTCATCCGCAAATCAAACTTGTCAAGGACATTGCTGCCGGAGCCGTACTCCTGACGGCTATTGCCGCCACCATTGCCGGACTTATCATTTTCCTTCCTGAAATCTTCGCATTCTTTTCTTGATTTTTCTGTCAAATTCAAAATTTCTTCAAAGTCATGCCTCACTTTTGCGGTTAATTTTATTATTCGCAAGAAATGAAAACAGTTATTATTGTATTATTCACTTTATTGCCAACATCCCTTATTTTCGGGCAGGGCAGGGTTTCGGATGCCGTGATTGACAGTATATTCCAAACGCTGGGCGAGGTGGTTGTGTCGGGACAAAAATCGACCTACATTACCCGAATCGACAAAAAAATATTCAATGTGGGCAACGATTTAATGAGCGCTTCCGGTTCGGCGAGCGACCTGATGCAGAACATTCCATCCGTACAGGTGGATATGGACGGAAACGTAAGCCTGCGCGGTTCGGAAAACGTTCAGATACTTATCAACGGAAAATCATCGACCTTGATGGGCGCTTCACGCGCAACCGTCCTGCAACAAATTCCCGCCAATACCATCGACCGGATTGAAATCATCACCAACCCTTCGGCAAGGTATAAACCCGATGGAACTTCGGGCATTATCAATATTATACTGAAAAAAGAAAAACGCGCCGGAGTAAACGGCTCGCTGATTGCCAATGCCGGAAATGACAACCGCTACAATTCCACCCTGTCGTTGAACTATAATCCCGGAAAAATCAATTTCTTCGGAAGTTACGGTATCCGTTTCGACGACCGCAACCGTTATACATTCGACAAGCGGACGAAAACGGATTCGTTGAGCCTGCAAAATACTTTTATAGAACAAAATACCAACAGCGAGGCACGACCCGTTTCTCATCTTATACGGGGTGGAATGGATTGGGACGTTACGAAAAAAGACAATTTCCAACTGTCGGCAGGCTATACCGGCATGCGTTTCCGGCGTGATGAAACCACAACGAATATCCATCAGGACAACAGCGGAAATACCCTGAACAACTATACACGCTATCGTGCGGATGACGAATACCGGAAAGATTTTGAATGGAACGCCGTTTATGAACACACATTCGGCAAAATGACACAGAAAACCTGATACGTGCCGATTATACCCGTCCGTTGAATAAACATTCTAAATTAGATGCCGGAACTGACAGAGAACTCGACAGAGCCGAGATGGATTACTTTGCAGAAAACCTGCTTGACGGCGCGTGGATTACGGACAGAACAAAAACCAACAACTTCATTTTCGACGAAAACATTTACGCCCTATATGCCACTTATGAAGCGGAATTTGGGAAATTCGGCGTGATGGGAGGACTTCGCGGGGAACTTTCGCGCATCAAGTCCCGTTTAATTTCGACCGGAACGGTTATCCCGAAGGCGATGACCTGAATCCTTTCCCCGAATACCGCGACCCGCTCAATGTCCACAGCGGAAACCCGTACCTGAAACCTGAAAAAATACATTCCCTCGAATGGGGTTATTTATTGAAAAACAATACAACAACTTTTGACGCTACGCTATACCACCGTGAGATTTTCAACCGGATGACGGAAATCACAAAATACATTAATGATTCGGTACTATGGACGACGAAAGAAAACATGTCATCGAGCCGGTCGTCAGGGCTTGAATTAATCATTAATTCGGCTTTTGGCAACCGGGCAACGGTGAATGTGAACTCCAACTTTTTTTACCATGTGATAGATGCCGGCGATTTGGGATAAGGCGCTAACTCCGCAAGGTTATCGCGAACCTTCGTTCATTATGAATATCGGGGCGCGATACAGTCTGTTTGACAATAAAGCATACTTTGGTCAATCCGCTAAAAAGCACAAGGAGGCTACGCTCAAATACGATGAACAATTGTGATATTGCTGGTTGTTTCCGTTGCGTAGCGCCATGTCAAATACGCCGGACAACGCATTGTTGTATTCCGCCGAAAAAGCGCCCGCGAAGAAGTCGGAATTACCCAGCACCTGTGAACTGAACGCTGTCAGGATGCCTCCACCTACGCCGCCGATTTCGGGATAATGGATGGGATTAGGAATTTCCACGCCTTCTAATTTCCACTGCAGGAATTGTGGAGAATTGCTCCGAATGGCAATTTGTCGCCGGTTCATATCCGACAAACGACGCCCCGGATGTTTCCATCCGGCTGCGCCATCGTTCAACATCACGCTTTACTTATCGGAATACAATCCGACCCGATTACCTTCACAATCAATAAACAACGCGAAATAGCCCATGCCATCCGCTTCAATCTTTGTTTTGGAGCAGATGATTCTTCCTCCGTTATTTTCAATAATTGAGCGCGTTTCGTCCATGTTCTCAACAGACAAACTAACCAATACACCATCTTTGGACGGCTTAAAATTAGAGGCAAAAGATATTGCTCCAGGACATTTGCCTGCTTCTTCGGGGAAGAAAGCCATCTTTTCCGCATCACCGCAATCCATCACGGAGAGTTCGATGCCTAAAATTGCTTATAACCCAAACAACTGGTTTGATCCAGATTATCCACATTCGTCTGACCAGAATGAATCGCATTTAAAACCGCTGTCATTCTCCGGTAAAGGCGTTGGATTGAAGCATTTTTTCTGATAAGGAAAACATTTTACCTCCCCTGTGAAAGACAAGGCAAACCTTACAGTGCACATTTAGCCCGTTGGATAAAGTTATGGAACTTTACGAACGACTCATTAAAGATAAAATGGCTGTGTAAATTCTATTTTTGTGTAATGCCGGTAAATATAGCATTTTTCAGGAAATTTAGAATACTTTATGATTAAAATTGCATGAAAAATATTGTTTTTGTATTGAAACGGATGAATTTTAATGATTTTGCTAATTTTGCAACAACAATAAAAACAAGCTGAATTTTTAAATCAGTTGCTATTTTCATTTACTATTTTCATTTTTTATAAAATATATGCTGTTTTTTTCAGATATTTGCACTCCAAAAATGATTAAAGAGCATTATAATGAAAGAAGGAAAGCTGCAAATGATGAGGAAGTTTATTGTATTCATTCGACGTTACCCTACAATTGGCTATATATTTCAAACGATAAAAAACAACTTTCTATGCGAAGAAATCAATCCTGAATATGAGCAAACGTTTCGACGGTATGTCTTAGGTATTTTATACTTAATTTCCTTATCTTTCATTATTTGGCTATGTTTGTATCCCTATTTCAAATCCATAATTTTTACCGGGCTTGTATTCAATATATATTCAACGATATATGCTATGGCTCCATCCTCCGATATAATTAAACGCTTGATTCCGGTTTACCTTATAATATTAATACTTTATCTGTTTTTCCTGATTCTTGTTACCTTGATGTTTTGGCCGAGTTGTATCCTGATGCTGTATTTTTTGTGCATACCGTTGATGTTATTGCCTATTTATCCTTGGAAAATCGTATTGAAATGGATTCGATTTGTTTTCTATTCCATCGTTGCGGCATTTCTTACTTTTTATTTACTCAAAACAATGTATCCAAGACTTATAGACCAAGGCATACCCGTTTTATCCGCTGAAAAAATGCTTATATACGATCTGCTCGTAATTATTTTCTGTTTCCTCTTACTCAGTTACTGCGTCTATTACAATTATCAATTAAATAAAATAAGAGTACGGAACTTGCTTCACGCCAACGGCAGCAGCATCGACGAATATTTCGGATTGAATTTAATGACACAGTCAAAGGAATACGAAAAATATGAAAAGATATACCTGCAAATTGTTGTGTATTTTGAGGAAAAAGCCCCATACCTCAATGCCGAATTTTCGTCGGCTCAAATGGCGCACGATTTGAAAATCAATATCGCATACCTTTCCAAAGCCATTCAACTTCACAGCGGGATGAATTTTAACGGTTTGGTCAATTTTTACCGGATAAACAAGATCAAAGAAATGATATCCGCCAACTTACAACAATACACTTTGCAACATGTTTATATGGCTTGTGGCTTTAAAAGTCAATCGGCTTTCAATAAAGCATTTAAGATGCAGGAAGGAATTACGCCTTCGGAATATATGAAAACCTTAAAAAGTTAATTTCAATGCTATTTAAAAATCCGCTATTTTTTCCACTTCGGTCATAATCTTTATTTCAAAAAACATCCTTTCCTTTGCAGCAAATAAATAAAGATAAAGATTATATAAAAATGAAAAAAAGATTTTTTGAAGTAAATGGAGGATTTTGTTTATTTCTCTTATCAGTAGTATTTTTTACTGAGTTTGCGCAAGCGCAAACTATTACTCCGTCGAATGCAGGCCCTTTGAATTCAACCTCGCTTTATGCGGTAATTGAGGGTAACTATCTATACGAATATGCTGATATAAAATCCGCCACTTGGTCATCGCAGAGACGTGAGGTATGGAGAAACAGTTTTGTCCATTCAACTTTGGCTGTAGGTCCTTATTATCCCAGTGGGACTTTCGGAGATGGTAATCCCGTATTGGTGGCGTATTTTTGGGGCTATGCTGACAATGGTGTTACGATAAGGAGGGTAATACCGGATCCTGTGGGAGGAAATTCATCTATACAAACGTTCACAGTGTCAAACGCAGGAGTCGCTGCTCCGGCATGGTCGGGAGGAGAAGTAAACCAACTAACGGGAGAAATATATTTCTCCGGTTATTACACCGCAACCATCCAAAACGATTTCCGGTTAGGAGTTTATAATCCTTACACCGGCGAGTTTAAAAATAGTGGAAAGTTAGTTCCAAAAACATCAGCGGAGACAATAAGCGGCAACGTTTATTCCGATATGGCAATTGATGCCGACGGCAATGCTTATATAATGGTACAAGGATCTTCAGTAAACCAGGCTATATTGATACGTGTGGAAATCGGTGCAAACGGAACCGGATGGAAGTATTCCAGAGTAAGAACTTTTACCCATGCTTCATTAGGCGCCGCTACTTCCTCATGGGGTATGGCATTCCTTCACGGAAAGTTATATGTGTCAATAGGCGCTAATATATTGGAAATCAACACACTAACAAGCAATGTAGTAAATAAAGGATCCGCAGGTGCAACCTATCTTGATTTGGCTGCCGCCCAAACAGCCGTTGTAATCAAGGGAACCGTATATAACGACTTGGATGGCGACGGTGTAATTTCCCAAGATGAGAAAAACATTACAGCGAGTGGTTCGCCCACCATGGCAGGCGATACCATCGAAGTTTATGACTCGAATAAAATTTATAAAGGATTTACTACCACCAACTCCGGTGGAGAATATTTTCTTTTGTTGGACGAATCCAATACGGATTATTATGTCCGCTTGAAACACCCGCGCATCAACGGTATAAAAAGCGTACAAACATGGGCTTCAGCCGGTACGGTTACCAATGTTCATTCAAATTATACGGTAACGGCTTATTCTCACGATACGAACGGCAACGTGATTGAAAAGACAACCGGCGGCGCATGTTCCGGTACTCGTTCAGCTTTTGATAATAATGATCCGAATACTAACAATTTGGATGATGCCATGATTTACTCCAAAATTCACTTGGGATACAACATTACGGGGGTAGTCGATTTTGGAATTACTGCAATGTCCGACTTGGGCGACGCTCCTTATCAATCTACATTTGCCGGCGAAACGACAGGCGCAGCCGCTCCTGTCCACTTGACCTACGGAAAACAGTTGTATTTGGGAAATGATGTTACTACCGACAATCTGGATGGCAAAACGACACCTGCCACCGGTGCCGACGATCCGACCGACGACGGCGTTTGGGTGGTATTGGAAGGAAAAAACATAGCGCTTCCCGACACAGTGCTGGAAGCCGGCGAAATTTATACAATAAAAGTAAAAACATCCGGTCCAAAACGTACAACAGGTTATTTGAATGTATTTACTTCTTGCCCCAATAGCGGAACGATTAACGTAGCCAATATGAACACAGCATTCCAAACCGGGTTCAAAGTAGCAAGCAATTTGCAATCAACCAATACTAACGATACTATTACATTTACTTATACGGTGCCGGCGGGTATTCCCCAAGGTAGAAATCAAAGTTATATGCGTTTCCGGTTCAGCAATGTGCAGGACTTGAACGCCACCGGAAATCCCGACCCTTCTGTTGCCGATACATGGTGGGCGATCTCTGGAGAAGTAGAAGATTACCGGGTTGCTCTCCGGAAACGAATACCGGCTCCGGTTATAGCAACAACATGGCCCACGGGAGCTTCATTGACGTATGGACAATCTTTAGGTCAAGCTACTATCACAGGCGGGTCGGTGACGGGAATTACCGGAAGTTTTTCGTTCAAAAATACAGATATTTACCCGACGGTAGCCAACAGTGGTGTTACGAATTATGCTATCCTTTTTGTGCCTGCCGATTTTAATAATTATATACCGGTAGAAAAAACCGGGGGCATGACAGTAACAGTCCATCCGAAAACCATTACTGCAAGTTCTCCTGCTGTTTCCGACAAATTTTTCGACAACAACACCCAAGCATGGGTTAAAAACCTTACGTTTTCGGGATTGGTTTTGGGCGAAACACTTCGCAAAGGTACGGATTACACAACCACAGGCACATTTACAAATGCAACGGTAGACAACGGTAAACCGGTCAATGTAACGGTTGCTTTGAACAATACGCCTTCGGCAAATAATTATACTTTGACGACAACCAACCTATCGGGAACAGCAAGCATCTTAAATCAACCGGCCGGCCATGGTGTGGTTATCGGAACCGATGACGATTTGAATTTAAGTTATGCTATATTGGATTTGGAATCGACGACAAAAGGCTTACGTTTACCCCGTTTGACTTCCGCCAATCGAGATGCTTTGGATTTAACTACCGAACTATCTACAGCCGAATCGGCTAAAGGCTTACTCTTTTTCAACGCCGACGATAAAAACCTGCAATATTGGAATAGAGCGGAATGGAAAGCAATTGACGGAACAGTTATTTCGTGGACTGCGGGAACTACTTTGAATAGAGAATCTTCGAATGTGGTAATCGGCAGCGTGGCCAACAATACGGATTATTTCGCATTGCTGAAAATAGAATCCGACAACAGAGGTATTCGCTTGCCGTGGGTACGAAGCAATATTGCCGATGCTTTGGCGCACACAAACGGAACCGCAAAACAGGGATTGTTGCTTTATAATGCGGATGACAACCTTGTTCGGTATTGGAACGGAGACGATTGGATCGCATTAGACGGTTCGGTTATATCGGGTTCTCCTTCCGCCGGCTTACGACCAACTTGCAAAGGAGTCAATATCGGAGATCATAGCGAGCCTCCTTTCCATTCCGAACTTGCATTTGCCGACGTAACCGAAAAAGCGATTCAATTGCCGTGTTTAACAATTGTCGCCCGCAATAATTTGCTGACGGGCGCCGATTCGACCGAATTGGCCGCTGCCGCCGGATTAATTATTTTCAATACCGATACGGGAAAATTGGAATTTTTCGACGGAACGGATTGGAAAGCGGCAGAATAAAGAAGATAATATGGAATGGTAAGAACAAATTAATATTTCTAAATACTTTCTTCAGCTCAGAAGATGTTGTGAAACATTTTCTGGGTATTTCTATTTTTTTTATAAATCAAACCGGCTCATAACTAATTTACCGTTTGTTGAATGAAGAAGATATTAAAAAAAGCCTCATGGTAGAGATAGTACTCTGTAAAGAAAGCAATGACACAACCTAAACCCACTCCTGTCAACAGCAATGCTATTCGTAAAGGTAAAAAGCCATAATCCCGTTTGCCAAAAGTAAGTTCCGGAAGGCGAAAGACATTACCCAAGAAGTGTTTATCAAGGTTTTCAAATCGCTGGAGCAGTTTAAGGAAGAGTCGCTATTTTCGACTTGGCTCTATCGAATTGCCTACAACACTACTCTTTCGGAATTACGAAAACGCAAACTTTATTTCACGTCCATAGAAGATAAAAAGTTAATTGACGAGACAATTTCAGACGAGATTGAGGAAGGCGACATCGAAGAAAAATTAGCGTGTTTAGACAAGGCGTTGCAGCAACTGCTGCCGGAGGAAACATTTTTGATAACGTTGTATTACTCCTGACTTCGCCATTCCTCCAATAATTGCGCTCACAGGACTTGCCGTGTTGATTTTATTGTTAGGCGACATGCTTTTGCGAAAAAGAAAAAACGATACTGAATTCGGTTTTAGCATATCTATAATCTCGAAGCCGGTTTATTTTTTCGGCACGCTACAATAA
>BNWW01000002.1 GCA_025999115.1 Bacteroidia bacterium | reverse complement strand
ATGATGTGGATACCTTTGGCTTGCGCTTTTGTTACCGAATTGTAAATGCTTTTCAAAACATTCTGCTCATAATGGGGAGGTGCATCCAGCAAAAGGAACAAAATACGCGCCCGGCTATTGTCCGACCATTGCAATTCGTTTACCGACTTATCCAAAGCGGTATGTACGGCTTCCGGAAAATCGCCTCCACCGGCAGCCCGTTGTTGTTTGATAAAATCGTGCGTTTGTTGAATATTACTGGTAAAACCCGATATTTTGGTAATATATTCGTCACCTTGATCACGATAGAAAACAGATCCGGTATAAATGGCCCGGTTAGCTTGCGCTACTTTTACGCGATTGATTACATCCAATAATTCGGTTTTCAAGTATTCCAATTCATCACCCATCGAACCGGTTGCATCGACCATAAATGCGATTTCTAAACGGTTGGATGCGGTGGTTGCCGCAATGGCAAGTTTGTTGATACCTTCGCTATAGGGTTTTACAACAGATCTGTAACCGGTTCCGTTTACACCCAAAATCAATTGTGAATAATCGACTTCGGAATTGGATTGCCACAAATCCAAAAACAATTCCGCGACACCTTGATTGTTGGTTTTGGCGCGGGCGATAAGCGTTTCGTTGCGCGTGAGAGTAACCTCCGCATCAATGACCGGTTTTTCGTCGTTTTCCGATAGCACTTGAACGGAAACACGATTGTTGAGGAAAAATCCCCAATAACCGGGCATTCGTTTGTAATCGTCTTTTTGTATTAATTCGTTCCAGAATGACCAATTACTCAAATCGTTCCATTCTCCTGCGGTAATTACGCCTGCTTGCGCTTGCCCGGTTCCGTTTCCTCCACCCGAACTGCCGGATCCTCCCAATGCATCAATATATGCTCCCTCCGGAGATGTACTATCTAATTTTCCATCTTCGTATGCACACGAAGTTAAAACGATCGCCACCAAAGCGAATACATAACTTGCAATTTTTCTCATGACATTATTAATTAGTTTCTTTATAGATGATTACAAGTATAAAAACGTTGCATCATTCCACCATGATCGAACAAGAAATCGTATTTCCTTCATCATCCGTCGCAATCACAAAATGCTTGCCGACCGCCAAATGCACCGAAAGCGTATGAAAATCGGTGGTTGCGGTTATATATTCGTTGTCGATATGCCAAAAAATCGTAGCATCGCGGCGATTATGCGCCAGTTGAAATATGATTTTTCCTGCCGATCCGTCCAATTGTTTCGTAAGATGAACGGTGGTATTGCCCTGCGGATATATGAATTGCATCACTTGCGAAGCATCGGTTCCGCAACCTTGTTTGAATGGCGGAAGCGATTGATAATCGGGATGATGCTGTTTGTAATACCATGCCCAAGCCGGCGGAAAAACGAATACGGTTTTCGGTATCACGTCTTCGGTTTCGATGCAATTTTCATATATGCGGAATTGTTCGTCGGCCGTTACATGAATTTGGATGTGATAGGGACACGTTTCGGTCTGCAATCCTTTCCGGCAAATCAAAACCGTATCGCATTCTTCGCAAAACCGGTTTTTCAAACAACCCGATTGACGGCAGATTTCGGCTTCAACAAAGCCTTCTTCCGGTTGTTGAAACCATGCGGACGACGGCAAAAGATTGAAAATATCAAACAAAACCGGACCGGCTGTACGGGCGCCCACCAAATTCGGTTTTCCCTCACCATTACTATTGCCAACCCACACGCCGACAGCATATTTCGGTGTAACGCCCACCGCCCACGCATCGCGGAAACCATAACTCGTGCCTGTTTTCCAAGCGACGGTTTGCATGGTGGAAATCTGTTTCCAATCAATTTCTTCCGGTCGATTGACTTCTTTGATGGCGTTGAAAACCTGCCAAACCGCCGCCGGTTGAAAATCGGGAATCGAGCGTTTTGAAACCGAATTATTTTCTTGAAAATCAACCGAATAAAATGTACCCGGTAATCTCAATAACGCCCGAGCCATATTGGAATAGGCATTCGTTACGCCGCCCAATTGCGCTTCGGCGCCGCCCAAAATCAACGATAAACCGTAATGCGAAGCCTGACGAGGCAAAGCCGCAATCTTGTATTGTTTCAAAAAATCATAAAATTTCGGAACGCTGTATTGTCGCAACAGATTGACCAAAGGGATATTCAACGAACGCGCCACCGCTTCATTCGCCGGAACAGCCCCTTCGTATTGCCGGTTGAAATTCTGCGGAGTAAAACCATTGACATTCAACGGAATATCGGGCAAAAGCGTGCGCGGTAAAATTTCACCTTCCTGCAAGGCGGCATAATACAAAAACGGTTTCAAGATACTACCTGTGCTGCGTTCGGCGCGAATCACATCCACTTGATTACCGGATGTTTTTTCGTTGAATTGCACATTGCCGCAATAGGCTAATACTTGATTGGTCTGCACATCCAAAACAATGGCTGCAAGGTTGCGAATGTCTTGCTGCAGAAATTCGATATTCCATTGTTCGAGCAATGCTTCCACTCTGATTTGCAGACTTTTATCGAGGGTAGATTGTGTTTGTTCTCCTTTTTTGTTTTTGTAAAAATAAGTCGTCAAGTGTGGTGCAATTTGCGGCAAAGGCAAGGGTTCGCCGGGTAAATCTTCGCTCACGGCCAAATCGTAAGTTGTGGCGTCGATCGTTCCCTGTTGAAATAAATATTGAAGTAAACGGTTTCGTTTTTTCAGCAGCAAATCGCGGTTTTTCGACAAATGCAACATCGCCGGTGCATTTGGAAGCACGGCCAAAGCGCTTGCTTCCGCCCACGAAAGTTCGTTCGCAGAATGACCGAAATAACGCCAAGTCGCAGCATTCAATCCCACCACATTTCCGCCAAAAGGTGCGTGGGAAGCATACAAAGCCAATATTTTATTCTTGGAATAACGAAATTCCAAACGGGTAGCCAAAATCATTTCTATGGATTTTTCCCAAATTGTCCGTTTGTTATTTCGCGACAAACGGATCACTTGCATCGTAATCGTGCTGCCGCCATTGACCACTTTTCCTGCTCTCACGTTTTTGTAAAGCGCCCGTCCCATCGACCAAGGATTCACGCCCCAATGCCAACGAAAATAACGATCTTCAAATGCAGTAATACAGATTTTGAATTTTTCGGGAACCGTGTCGCAGGCCGGGAAACGCCATTGCTTATCGCCGGCGATGCGAGCGCCCAATAATTCGCCATGCCGGTCGGTAACAACGGTCGAATAGGAAACATCGAATAATTGTTTCGGAAAACAAAAAATATAGGCAAGCGACAAAAGGACAATCACAACACTGATTGCCCTTTTGCGTTTGGAGATATTTTTGAGAGAAAATTTCATTTTTACTTCACCACCTGTACCCGGCCGGCCGTTGTCCGCGCCTGCGCCGAAGTATCATACATCGCTTCACATTGGATAGCCGGCAACACAAACGAACCGATGTAAGTGGCTTGCAAACGAATCGAAAATGTTTTTGCTTTGGCGCGCGGCAAATCGAAATACGTGAGAACGCGGTCATCGCGCAGGTCGCGGTAAGTGTAAGCCGTTGTACCGGTTTCCGTATCCGTCAATCGTTCGTTGAAAATTTCCCAGCCTGACGGTAAAATATGAGTCAGCGCCACATCGGTGTAATCGTCCGACAGACTGGTGTTTGCAACTTTTACGTTCGCAAGGAAATCGCTGCCCTGTTTGAGTTCGGAAATGTTGATGGGATTGCCTTTTACATCGGTGTAAGAAACATCTAATCGTAGATTGCGAGCGATTTCGGGTAAGGTGTCGAGAACGGGACGGGATTTTGTAGTGAGATTCACATACACCGCGCCTTTTCCGATATTACTCAATTGAATGTTTCCTTCGGCCGGTTTCTGTTCCAATTGTTTTTGATACAATGCTTTAGCTGAACGGATATTATCTTGCTTTTTACCGTTCAATGTCCAATTACATTCGATCGTTCCCGATGTTTTGTCAGCCAACATTCCCATTGCCATCAAGGAATAAGCGGTCGATTGCGTGCTGAAATAGGTTCCACCGGACAAATTTTTAGCCATTTTTTGCGCTTGTTTGAAAGCTTCCGGCATCCGGTTCATTAAAACCAAGGTCTGCAAAATCAGCGCTTCATCGCGATCGGATGTACCATAAGTATATCTGTCTTTATAAGTTTCGATTTCCACCGGGAGATTGAAAATCAATTCTTCGGCGGCTTTCGTTTTTCCACCGAGCGCATAAGCCGCCGCCAAACACCAAGCGGCTTGCGTGGAAATTCCGCTTTTTTCTTTCAAACGGTTCATCGCTCCCCATTCGGGACTTCCGGCTAATGCCAAGGAATAGAGGCGGTAAGCCTGTTGAAATTCGGATGATTTGGCCGAATAACCATTCGCGTTTCCGGATGACCAATTCTGCGCTTCCTTGCGCTGATAAGCTTTCCATTTACTCAAAACGTTGGCGTTTACGGCGTAACCTTTTTCTTCGGCCAAAGCCAAGAAACTTCCGGCATAACTTGTAATCCATTCATTGGCAACATTGTCGCCCGGCCAATAAACAATTCCACCGTTGGCTAATTGGCGACCGTAAAGATTTTTAATTGCTTCAATGACATTGGTTTTTATTTTTTCCGATTCGTCTTTTTCGACCTCTTTCAATTGCTGAATATACAACAAAGGCATAGCGCGGGAAGTCAATTGTTCGGAACAATAATGTTGATAATTATAAAGGAAATCGAAACGCCGCGAAAAATCGACAGACGGAATACGCGACACTTCCAATTTCACCCAATCGTCGTTGGATGAGCCGGTTAATTGATAGTTGAATGTTCCGTTTTCGCCCGCATTCAACACTTTGTTATCGGAAAGTGTAACGCTTGGATTCGGATTTCGGATTTCAATTTCGAGCGTTTCTTTCGCCGTTTGTCCGCCACTGGTGGCTGTGATTGTGATTCGTTCGACACCTGTTTTACCGTTTGTTTTCATCGAAAAATAAACCGTCGCATCACCGGGTTGCGCGAATCGAACCGATTGTGAGCCGCTCGTATTCTGCAACAAACCGCCGGTTTCGATTTTCACGGACGCTTCTTTGACCGAATTTTCCATGGCAAAAACATTGACCGGCAAACTGATTTCTTCGTTCGTACTCAATACGCGCGGCAACGACGACAACACCATCAAAGGTGTGCGCACCGGCGTGGTTTTTTCCGCCTGCCCGTAAGCGCCGTCTTGTCCGGCAATGACCATCGTGCGCACCGAACCGACATACATTGGCAAAGTGATTTTATGTTTTTTCGCATCGCCTTTGCTCAAAGCAAACGGGCCTAAATATTTGACAACCGGTTTGAAACGATTCGCTTTTTCGCCGGCCGGATTCAAGGTTTCATCGCCGCCGATGCTGAACATCGTTGCATATTTTCCGCCGAAAGCGCCCATCACATAATCGTACATATCCCACGTGCGAATACCCAGAGCTTCACGGGCATAAAATTCAGCCCACGGATTCGGCGTTTTGAAATTCGTTAAATCCAACAAACCGTCATCGACAATAGCCAATGTGTAAGTCATTGGTTTTCCGTGTTTTTCGCTCACTTCGACGGTAAATTCCGTTTCGGGACGTAAGACATCGGGCATCTTAATTTCCGGTTCAAGAACCGATTCTTTATTGGAAATCAAAACGGGAATTACGCCGTACATTCGAATCGGCAAATCGTTAATCGTTTGTGCATGAGGTTGTAACAGACTGATGTGAATGTAGAAATTCGGCGCCATTTCTTTCGTAGCCTTGAACGTATATTTTGTGTCGCCTTTATCGGAAACGGCCACCCATTTTCGGTCTAAAACGGTAGATCCGTTTTCCAAAGCCACCAACGCATTGCCTGCCGCAGCTGCCGGAATAATAACCGTAATATCTTCACCGATTTCGTAAGAAGGTTTATCGGTCGAGAAAGTCAACATTTTCACGTGTTCGGGATCGGATTTATTGGAACGACCGCGATATTCCGGCCAATCGATGAAAACCATTCCTCCGGCTGCATGGCCGCTGTCTTTGTCTTTCACGTAGATAAAAAACCGTCCCCAATCAGGGTATTTTAAATTGAAAGTAAAATGCGTTTTTCCGTTCACGGTTTGCAGTTTTCCCGTAGCCACCGGTTGATAGGACGCATTATTGACGTAGTTTGCAAACGATTCGGCGTTCTGTTGCCACCACCAACTCCAATCGATTTTATAAATTTTGTATTCCAAATGATTCCGATTTGTCAATTTGCCGTCGGCGCTCAACGTAACGATGTCGAAACGATGGTCGGTATCAGTATCAATGGCGCGATTGTCATTCTGATTAAGATTTAAACCAACGTATGCGGAATAGGGCGAATACGGAATGGTCTGCGCATACAAACTTGCATCGCCGCCGGGTTCAAATACGCGGGCAATCAGATTGGCGTTCAACATTCCGGGCGCATCTTCGGCTTTGGGCAGTTTGAGTTGGAACGTTACTTCGCCGTTGTCGTTCAAAGCGCCTTCAAAAACATTCGATTCGTTGCTTGTAAAATCGCTTGCGGGATTATTAAATAAATATTTTTCGTACCCTTTGAATTGCGTGTTCACTTTCGTCAATTTCATTTCCACTTTGGCTTTCAAATTGTGTGCTGTTGCACCTGTGAGCCAAGCCGACGACAAAGTAGCCGCAACATTTCCTGATGCCGCATTCAGGTAATCTCCGGGCAATTTTAAATTGATTTTCAAACGGTTAGGTTTGATGGTTTCGATGCGGAACGATTTATGAAACGATGTTCCGCCGACTTTGACGTATGCGTTCCACAAACCGGTAGGATCGTCGGCACGGGTAACCACATCGTAAGTATAGAATCCGTTCAATCCTTTTGTCAGAATTTGTTTGCTGTGGAATTGACCGCGAGCATTAAACATTTCAAGCGAAACGGGATGATTGTCGGGAATACGGTTTTCCGAATCATACAAAATGAAAGCAACGTGCAAGGTATCGCCCGGCCGCCACACGCCACGTTCGCCGTAAATAAAACCTTTCAATCCTTTTTCGATTTTTTTTCCACCCGTATCGAAACGGCTCAACGCATTATCTTCGCCATCGGCCAAACGCAGATACGTTTTTTGTCCGCCTGATTCGGCTACAAGAACGAACGGTTTGCCTTTGGAAGTAATCATTGCAAAGCCGTCGCCGTCGGTTTTTGCATTTCCGACAACTTGAAGCTGGTAATTGTAAAGCGTAATATTCACATTAGATACGGGATTGGTTGTCAATAAGTTACTAACCGAAACCCACCATTGGTTTACGGAATTGCATTTGGCAATCACGCCCAATTCCGACATCATCACATTGCAGGCAATCCTGTGTTCCGACAACATATAATAGGTAGGATGGCAGGGATTGTCGCGTTCACTCCATTCATATAAATTCCAATCGTAATCTTCGTTATAATAATAAGGATAGGGTGTATCCCAAAAGGCTTGATCTTGTTCATCAATGTCTTCCGATTGCAATTGAGTGAGCGATTCGGACAAATTTTGCGGCCGGGTAGTTTCTTCATTATCACAAGAATAAGCCGAATATTCCCGTTTGAATGAAAATTCGATGCGGTAAATGGCGCCCGGCTCCTGCTTAATCATCCGGGAAAGATCAATCGAATAATTGTGCCAATTATGTATGCTTTGCGAAAAATTTTCATCCAAACGCAAGGTTTTTTTATAAACCAAGCGACCCGAACGGCGCAATTCTTCCGAACCTTTCAGGTTATTGCTTTGCAAAAAGAGCAAAACATTGTTTTCAAAAATTTTAATTACCTTAATATCAACAGCATACAAATTCACTGCGCGAAATGGAACCACCAACGACTCGGCGTTCGGAAGAATATTGCCATCGCTCAACAATTCGATTTGCGGTTTCAGTTTTTCGATTTTCAAACTGCCGGAAAAGGCCGATTCGAGCGGATCGCCTTTCGTATTTTTGAGGCCTTTATCAACGGTTACGGCAACTTCGCCCACATCTTTTCGATCGAAATACAAATTGATTTTATTGTTTTGAATATGAAACGTGTATTGTTTTACGCCGCTCAGCGTAACCAAACCGCGGATGTCTTGCGATTGCG
Source organism: Bacteroidia bacterium (assembly GCA_025999115.1). The sequence continues at coordinate 75,570 of BNWW01000002.1, read as the reverse complement.
AAACGGGATCGGAAAGAACGATTTGAATCCCGTTTTCCGGTTCAAAAATCTGTTCGATGGAAAGAACTTTGAAAACATCCAAGGCCGGAATGGAAACGTGTTCGGAAATTGTTTTTCCGATACCGGAAATTTCCCCTTTCAATTTGATTTCCAAATCCAAAACATTCTTTTTCCGCTGGATTTGATCGATTACGAACCGGAAAATTTTCGAATCGGAAGTAGCTTCAATAATTGGAGTAAACGATTGATTATCATTCGTTTTTGCTGAAAAAGATTTTTGAATAAGGGCCAATTCGACAGCTTCGCTCAACCGGATTTCACCGCGAATGGTAACAAATACCGGATCGGAAATTTCGGGCGATTCGATATTGATTTCGCCGTTCCGCTCTTCTACTTTGAATGAAAAAATAAAGGTTTTGTGGCGTTTATCGGTCTGTGTTACTTTGCCTAATTTGAAATTACATTCGTATTCTTTACCGCTTTGTAAAACTCCCGGTTCAGGTACAAATTCAATGGTGCGGGCATTGACCCAATAGGCTTTGCCTTTGATTGAGGGCGAGAACGAGAACAGTTTCGTTTTGATTTCGGTATTAGGCTCAATATTCGCCTGTTCGTTCGCCAATTCGATCACAATGTTGGAAGACGGACTCACCAAGCCGCCGGTATAAGCACTGATGTAGGGTGTAAATTCCGATACGGGAACGATTTCTTTGTTGCAACTCCAAAACGTTAAAAATAATGATGCCCAAATGACAGTCATCAACAATATAGAACTTTTACATTTCATATTCTTTATTTCATTTTAAATTTAAAGGTACAAACTTAATCAAAATTCAGCGAAAATATCAATTTTTTTATCTATTTTTGCACCCGTTTACTAATTTAAACCTGTATGATAAAAAAGATTCGACTTAAACGAGGTTTAGACATTCCTTTAATAGGCAAGGCGCAATCCAGAATAGAACAAGCGATTACATCGCGATTTTATACGATTTTTCCCGACGATTATCCGGGTTTTATTCCAAAAATCACTATTCAGGCGGGCGATTCGGTACAAGCCGGCACACCATTGTTGTACGACAAAAACCGTCCCGAAATAAAAATTGTTTCTCCGGTTAGCGGGGTGATAATGGCCGTCAATCGCGGCGAAAAGCGTAAACTGCAAAACATTGTGATTGAAGCTTCCGACAAAATGTCTTACTTGAATTTCGGGCCAAAAGATCCGTTATCGCTTTCTCCTGAAGAATTGAAAGCTATTTTGTGCGAAGCCGGTTTATTTGCTTTGATCAAGCAGCGGCCTTATAATATTGTTGCGAATCCCGCCGACAAACCGCGCGATATTTTCGTTTCAGCATTTTATTCCGCACCTTTAGCGCCCAAATTCGCTCTTGTTTTATCAGGATTTGAAGCCGATTTCCAAGCGGGATTGGATGTTTTAACTAAATTAACTGACGGCACGGTATATGTGAGTGTGTTGGAAGGCACTGCAATTCCTTTGCAAAACGTTCAACGAGTAATATTTAAGGGACCGCATCCGGCAGGCAATGTCGGCGTTCAAATCAATAACATCCAACCGATTAATAAAGGAGAAACGGTGTGGACGGTTCTGCCGCAAGATGTGATTGTTATCGGCCGTCTTTTTAATAAAGGAATCACGGATTTTACCCGTTTGGCGGTACTGACCGGTTCGGAAGTGAAAGAAAAAGCTCGGGCGTATTATCCAATGTTACCGGGTGTATCCATCGCCGGCATTACTTCGAGCCAAATGATCAATCAGGAAGGAAAGAAGCGCTATATCAGCGGAAATGTTTTAACCGGCACGCAAATTGAGGCCGACGGTTCGCTTCACGCTTCCGACAATCAGATAACTATCATTCCCGAAGGCGACGACACGCACGAAGTATTGGGATGGATTTTACCGCGCTTCAATCAGTTTTCGTTCAGCAAATCGTATCCGGCGGTGTGGTTGAATCGATTTTTCAAGAAAAAGTACCATTTCGATGCACGGATAAAAGGCGGACAACGCGCCATGATTCTATCGAACGAATGGGACAAGGTTTTTCCGATGGATATTTTACCGGAGTTTCTCATTCGCGCCATTTTGTCGCAGGAAGTCGATAAAATGGAAGATCTGGGTATTTACGAAGTGGCGCCGGAAGACTTTGCGCTGTGCGAATATGTGGATACTTCTAAAATGGAGTTGCAGAAAATTGTGAAGGAAGGGTTGGATTGGTTGTATAAAGAAATGAATTGATATGCAGTTTTTAAGAAAATATATAGACAAAATCAAGCCGAATTTCCGGAAAGGCGGCAAATTCGCAGCTTTTGAATCGGTTTTCGACGGATTTGAAACCTTTTTGTTTGTTCCGAACCGGACAGCGAAATCAGGCGTACATATTCACGATGCGATGGATTCCAAACGGGCGATGTCGATTGTAGTTATCGCGCTGATTCCCTGTTTGTTATTCGGAATGTATAATGTGGGTTATCAGCATTATTCGGCAATCGGCGCTTTGCCGGATTTCTTTGAAACGTTTCTTTTCGGATTTTTGGCCGTACTGCCGATTGTAATCGTATCTTATGTAGTTGGATTGGGAATCGAATTTACTGTCGCCCAATGGAAAGGACACGAAATTCAGGAAGGATTTTTGGTTTCGGGAATGTTGATTCCGTTGATTGTTCCGGTAGATACGCCGCTGTGGATGATTGCGATTGCGACTGCTTTTGCTGTTATTTTTGCGAAAGAAGTTTTCGGCGGCACAGGATTTAATATATGGAATGTGGCGTTGGTAACCCGCGCGTTTTTGTTTTTTGCTTATCCTTCAAAAATGAGCGGCGAAAGCGTGTTTGTCCGCACAGAATCGACTTTCGGGTTAGGCAAAGGCGCAACGATAGATGCTTTTTCAGGCGCTACGCCTTTGGGACAAATCGGTTCGGGCGATCATTTGACAACTATTCACAACACTCTGGGCGACCCATTGAGTTATTGGGATATGTTTTTAGGCTTGATTCCCGGCTCCATCGGCGAAACATCGAAACTTTGCATTTTGCTCGGCGCTATAATATTATTGGTAACCGGAATCGCCAATTGGCGCACGATGTTGTCGGTTTGTGCCGGCGGAATATTGGCGGCTTTGCTTTTTAATGCCATTGGGGCAACTTCCGCCATGCTAATCAATCCATTGGAACACATCCTATTAGGCGGATTTGCATTCGGAGCGGTATTTATGGCGACCGACCCGGTAACTTCGCCGCGCACGCAACCTGGCAAATATATTTTCGGGATGCTTACCGGTGCATTTGCCATTACGATTCGCGTACTGAATCCGGGGTACCCCGAAGGAATGATGTTAGCGATATTGTTGATGAATTCGTTTACGCCGCTGATTGATTATTTGGTGGTGGAAGGAAACATTAAACGCAGATTAAAACGAATTGTACGAAAAAATCGAACGAAGAAATTATGAACAAAGAAAAAAACACCTACATAATCATCTACGCCTCCATCATGGTCATTTTGGTGGCGTTGCTCCTTGCATTTACGTCCGAAGCGCTACGTCCGCAACAATCCAAAAATGAAGCGATTGACAAAATGCGACAAATGCTTGCTGCTTTGAACATCGAATCGACCAATAAAAACGCGGAGTCGTTGTACAAACAAACGATTACAGATGCGTATTTGGTTGATAATAAAGGAAAAAAAATAGAAGGCGATGCCTTTTCCGTCGAGTTGAAAGCCGAATTATTGAAACCTGAAAACGAACGGCAATATCCCGTTTTCGAAGCATCCGTGAACGGCGAAAAAAAATATTTACTGGCCTTGCGCGGCGCCGGTCTATGGGGGCCGATTTGGGGATTTATTTCCTTGAATGAGGATAAAAATACGGTCTTCGGCGCTTCATTCGGGCACGAAGGCGAAACGCCGGGCTTAGGCGCAGAAATCGAAAAACACGATTTTGCCAAACAATTTTCCGGCAAACACATTTTTAATAACGAACATTCGTTTACTTCCATTGCCATTGTGAAACCCGGAAAAACAGCCGATGGCAAAGATTATGTCGATGGTATTTCGGGCGGCACCATTACAAGTCGCGGCGTGGATGCGATGTTATATGAAAGTTTGAAATTTTATGTACCCTATTTGACGAAATAATATGAAAGAAATATTTTTAAATCCGTTAAATAAAAATAATCCCGTAACAGTGCAGATGTTGGGGATTTGCTCGGCGCTTGCAGTAACGAGCAAATTGGAGCCGAGTATTGTGATGGCGCTTTCCGTAACAGTGGTCGTAGCGTTTTCCAATGTGATTATTTCGCTGTTGCGCAAAACCATTCCCAACCGGATACGAATTATCGTGCAATTGGTTGTCGTAGCGGCTTTGGTAACGATCGTCAATGAAGTATTGAAAGCTTTCGCCTACGATGTGAGCAAACAACTTTCGGTATTTATCGGCTTGATTATTACCAATTGTATCGTGATGGGACGCTTGGAAGCTTTCGCATTGGCGAACAAACCTTGGCCTTCGTTTCTCGACGGATTGGGCAACGGCGCAGGCTACGGAATCATCTTGATTATCGTGGGATTTTTCCGCGAATTGCTCGGTTCGGGTACTTTATTGGGATTCAAAGTCATTCCCGACAAATTGTATGAATGGGGCTACGAAAACAATGGTTTGATGATTTTGCCGCCAATGGCGTTGATTCTTGTGGCTTGTATTATTTGGGTTCAAAAGAGTAAAAATAATTCATAATTCATAACTTATAATTAAATATGTTAAGCACCTTTTTCAGTTCGATTTTCATCGAAAACATGATATTCGCCTATTTTTTGGGAATGTGTTCGTTTTTAGCCGTTTCCAAGAATGTGAAAACCGCTTTCGGATTAGGAATTGCGGTAACATTTGTGCAAGTCATAACCGTTCCGGTCAATTATCTTTTGGATAATTACGTGTTGAAAGCCGGCGCATTGAGTTGGTTGGGCGAATCGTTTGCGACGGTCGATTTGAGCTTTTTGAGTTTCATCATTTTCATTGCCGTAATTGCTTCAATGACACAGATTATCGAAATGGTCGTTGAAAAATATACGCCGGCGCTAAATGCTTCGCTGGGGATATTTCTTCCGTTAATCGCTGTCAATTGTGCGATTATGGGCGGCTCGCTGTTCATGCAACAAAAAGCGTTTCCAAATGCCGGTTATGCCACGGTTTACGGCATCGGTTCGGGCTTAGGTTGGATGTTGGCCATCGTAGGAATGGCGGCGATACGTGAGAAATTACAATATTCCGATATTCCCAAACCCTTGAAAGGATTGGGCATTGCTTTTATTATTACCGCATTGATGGGATTGGGATTTATGAGTTTTTCAGGGATAAAAATATAAGACAATGACAATACTTACCGCAATCACCGTTTTCCTCTTAATAATCTTATTATTAGTGAGTTTACTCTTATTTATCAAAAACAAACTAACGCCTGCGGGCAACGTAAAAATCACAGTCAATAACGAAAAAGAACTGGATGTACCCCTCGGAGGAACGGTTCTCTCCACATTGCAATCTGAAGGAATTTTTTTATCCAGCGCCTGCGGAGGCGGAGGTAGTTGCGGCCAATGCCGGTTGCAAATCACGAAAGGCGGCGGCGAAATCCTACCCACCGAAGTCGGATTTTTTACCCGCAAACAAATCAAAGACCATTGGCGACTGGGATGCCAAACGAAAGTGAAAGACAATCTCGCCATCAAAATACCGGAATCGGTTTTGGGCGTGAAAGAATGGGAATGCACTGTTGTTTCCAACCAAAATGTCGCTACGTTTATCAAGGAATTTATCGTTGCCTTGCCCGAAGGCGAACACATGAATTTCGTTCCCGGCAGTTACGCTCAAATCAAAATTCCGAAATATTCGCTTGATTATAAAGAATTTGCAGTGGAAGAACGTTTCTGCGCCGACTGGGATAAAAACAAAATGTGGAATTTGGGCAGTGTCAATCAAGAAGAAACCGTCCGCGCCTATTCGATGGCCAATTATCCGGCCGAGGGCGACCGCATCACCTTGAACGTTCGCATCGCTACCCCACCCTTCGATCGTGCTAAAGGCTCTTTCATGGATGTACCGCCGGGAATCGCTTCGTCGTATATTTTCAATCTGAAACCGGGCGACAAAGTGATGATGAGCGGTCCTTACGGCGATTTCCATCCGATTTTCGATTCCAAACGGGAAATGATGTGGATTGGCGGTGGCGCGGGAATGGCTCCTTTACGCGCACAAATCATGCACTTGACGAAAACATTGGCCGTCAAAGATCGCAAAATGTCGTATTTCTACGGCGCACGCGCATTAAACGAAGTTTTTTATCTGGAAAATTTCCTGCAAATCGAAAAAGATTTTCCGAATTTTTCCTTCCATCTGGCGCTCGACCGTCAAGACCCGGTTGCCGATGCCGCAGGCGTGAAATATACGCCCGGTTTTGTGCATCAAGTCATTTACGAAACATATTTGGAAAATCACGACGCGCCCGAAGACATCGAATACTATATGTGCGGTCCCGGCCCGATGGCCAACGCCGTAAAACAGATGCTGGATAATCTGGGCGTTCCTCCCGAAATGCTGATGTTCGACGATTTCGGAGCTTAAAATTCCGGTTGTCGAACCTTATTTTTCGCGCATGAAAATATTAATCGGCGTACCGGTCAAGTTCCAATTTTTGCGGATTTGATTTTCAAGAAAACGTTTGTACGGATCTTTGACCCACTGCGGCAGATTACAGAAAAACACAAAACTCGGAATCGACGTATTCGGAAGTTGGGTTATATATTTGATTTTCACCACTTTTCCCTTTTGCATGGGGGGTGGCGTGTGTTCGATAATCGGCAACAATACTTCGTTGAGTTTATGAGTAGGTATCTTCGTTTTCCGAATATCATAGACTTCTTTCGCTGTTTCTAAAATCTTGAAAATCCGTTGTTTAGTCATTGCCGAAGCAAAAATAACGGGAATATCGGTAAAAGGAGCCGTGCGTTCATGAATGGCGTTTTCAAAGGTTTGAATCACGTTTTTATCTTTGTTTTCAACCAAATCCCATTTATTTACGACAATCACAATTCCTTTTTTATTTTTTTGAATCAGGGAAAAAATATTCATGTCCTGTGCTTCAATTCCGCGGATGGCATCAATCATCAGCACACACACGTCGGCATTTTCGATGGCGCGAATGGCGCGAATCACGGAATAATATTCCAAATCTTCGGTAACTTTTCCCTTTTTACGGATGCCGGCCGTATCGACCAAATAAAAATTCAATCCGAATTTATCGTAAAGCGTGTGAATTGAATCGCGTGTGGTGCCGGCGATGTCGGTAACGATATTGCGTTCCTCGCCGATAAAAGCATTGATGAGCGACGATTTTCCCGAATTAGGACGACCCACAATGGCAATTTTCGGAAACTCCTCGACTACCTCTTCTTCAGTTTTTGTAAATTTTGATACCACGGCATCAAGTAATTCGCCGGTTCCGGAACCGTTAGCCGCAGAAATATTGAAAGGGTCGCCCAATCCCAAAGCATAAAACTCGGCCGATTGCGGATGCAATTCAAAGTTATCGGCCTTGTTGGAAACTAAAAAAACCGGTTTTTTCCCGCGGCGGAGCATATCGGCCACTTGGTCGTCCAAATCGGTAACACCGGTCAGCACATCCACCATAAACAGAATCACATCGGCTTCTTCAATCGCGATTTGTACTTGTTTATTGATTTCTTCTTCAAAAACATCTTCCGAATTTAAAACCCAGCCGCCGGTATCAATGACCGAAAATTCACGTCCCAACCATTCGGCTTTCCCGTATTGCCGGTCGCGCGTGGTGCCGGACGTTTCATCAACAATAGCTTGTTTCGATTGTATTAAACGATTGAACAAGGTGGACTTGCCGACATTTGGGCGGCCTACAATAGCTACAATATTACTCATTTTGATGGATTTTTTAATTATTGAGGGAGCAAATTTACACAAAATTTCTCAAACCCCAAAACCCCAAGAAAAACAACACAAAAAACAAGATAACTCCAAAAAACAACCAAGCCTGCCATTTTCGTTGCGCCATCGTAAAATAATGCGACAACAAAAGCGCACAAGGCAACTGGAAAATCAAGCCCCATTCGGCCCGGCTTTGCGGTTGTAAAATGTAACAACCGGCCATCAGCAAGGCAAAAATAAACAAATATTCGAAGATAATTTTGGTAAATATTTTCTCGGATATGCTGACCGTCAAGATTTTAATTTCCGCAAGGATAATCAACAACAATATGACAAAGAAACGGAGCAGGTCATAAGGTTTCAATACGACGGGTTGCATGAAAAACAAATCTCGGAATTGTTGTGTTTTTTCCGTAACAATCAAATCATCTTTGCAATAAAGAACCCATGTAAACACAATCATTGCAACAAAAATCAATCCTAAAAGGCTCGCTAAAAACGTTTTAGCATTTAAACTACGCATCCGGTGCATCCCGTACCAAAACAACGGAAACAAAACCAACAACGGCGGCCAATACCATGCCCCTGCAGAAAGACTCAACGCAATATTAAACGCCTCACGCTGCGATTGCGGATTTTGATAAGTTCTAACTAAAAAAAATAAACAAATCAAAACGAAAAGGGCGACAATACACGCTCGTATATCATTGAAGTACAAAGGATTACTTCCAACAAACAGCAAATAAAAAAAGGCGGGCAACACCGTTTGCTGCCGAATCAAACCACACACTTGATTCAATAATAAAACGAATAAGGCGATACCGATTTGAATGGTAGCCGCCGTCCACATTTGCCAATCCGACAGGTTTTCATCCCATAAAAGGCGAAAAAACAGAAAAAAAACAATCATCGAAAGATATAATATTCGACTGACTCTGAAATTCCGATATAGCTGTTGGATAGTCATTTAGAGGTCGAATCCGATGTCTTTACGGTAATATTTTCCTTCAAAATCAATGATTTCGGCATTAGCGAACGATTGTTTCAAAGCATCCTCTTTCGCTTTTCCATACGAACTAACGGCAATCACACGGCCTCCATTAGTAACAATCTGATTATCAATTGTTTTTGTTCCGGCATGAAAAACAATACTGTCTTTCGTATCATTTAATCCGCGGATTTTCTTACCTTTTTCGTAATCGCCGGGATAACCGCCTGAAACGAGCATAACGGTAACAGCGGCGCGCTCATCCACACATAATTCCTTGTCCGCCAAGGTTTGATGCGCCACACCGTCAAGCAAATCCACCAGATCTGAGGCGATGCGCAACATCACGACCTCCGTTTCAGGGTCGCCCATCCGGCAATTGTATTCGATCACCACCGGTTCGCCATTCACTTTGATCAATCCGAGAAATATAAAACCTTTGTAATCAATGTTTTCCGATTTTAATCCTTCGATGGTGGGAATCACAATTCGTTCTTCCACTTTTTTCATAAACACCTTGTCGGCAAACGGAACGGGGCTAACGGCACCCATTCCTCCTGTGTTCAAACCGGTATCACCTTCGCCGATGCGCTTGTAATCTTTGGCTTCGGGCAGGATTTTGTAATTTTTTCCGTCGGTCAGTACAAAAACCGAGCATTCGATGCCGGACAAAAACTCTTCAATCACCACCGTTTCACTCGCTTTGCCGAACGAACCGTTCAACATCGCGCTTAATTCGCGGATGGCTTCGTCTAAATCATTGATAATCAACACGCCTTTGCCGGCAGCCAAACCATCGGCTTTCAGAACGTAAGGCGCGGATAAAGTTCTCATAAAAGCGATTCCTTCCTGAATATTCTCTTTTGTCAAACTGAGATAACGTGCTGTGGGGATATTGTGCCGCATCATAAAGGCTTTGGCAAAGTCTTTGCTGCCTTCCAATTGCGCACCTTGTTGCGACGGGCCGATAACGGGAATATCTTTTAACTGTTCATCATTTTTGAAAAAATCGTAAATTCCTTTTACCAACGGATCTTCCGGGCCAACGACTATCATTGTTATATCTTTTTTCAAAACAAATTTTTTGATTTCTTCGAAATCGTCGGCGGCAATCGGCACATTTTCGCCCGTTTGCGCCGTTCCTGCATTACCCGGAGCGATAAATAACTTTGTAACTTGCTTGCTTTGAGCGATTTTCCACGACATCGCGTGTTCCCGTCCACCGGAACCTAATAGTAAAATATTCATTGTTGTTGTTTAATTCGATAAGATTCATGCGAAATAAGGATAAACTTATCCGGTAATTTTCCCAAATCCGACTTATTATCTATCAGATGATTTACAAAATCAAAAGTCAAATCGATATTTTTTTCTATGATTTTTTTATTCATCATAACCGTTATCAAGATTTTTCCAAATTTGAAGTGCAAATGTAGCTATTGTTTTTTGAATTGCAAACATTTCCGGCAAAAATGGTTGCATTAAAAAATCATCTCATACAGGTTTGTATATTCCGCTATTAGATTTTTTTCCTTAACTTTGCGGAAAATTTCAATTCCCAATCAAGCTAATGGATTTATCAATCGTCATTCCCCTCTTGAACGAAGCCGAATCGCTTCCCGAATTGTATGCGTGGATCGAAAAAGTCGTCAAACGCGAAAATCTTTCTTACGAAATTATTTTTGTAGATGACGGAAGTATCGACGATTCGTGGCAGATTATCAGCGAGTTACACGAAAAACATCCCGAAGTACACGGCATTCGTTTTCAACGGAATTACGGCAAATCGCCGGCGCTTCATTCGGCTTTCGCACAAACCAAAGGCGATGTGATTATTACGATGGATGCCGATTTACAAGACAGTCCCGACGAAATTCCCGGACTTTACCGGATGATCAAAGAAGAAAAATATCATTTGGTTTCGGGTTGGAAAAAGAAACGTTATGATCCAATTACCAAGACTTTACCTACCAAACTTTTCAATGCTACCGCGCGTGCGTTTTCGGGTATTCAACTACATGATTTCAATTGCGGATTGAAAGCCTACGACAGTCGCGTGGTAAAAAACATCGAAGTTTATAACGATATGCACCGCTGGATTCCGTTTTTGGCGAAAAACGCCGGATTTACCAAAATCGGCGAAAAAGTCGTGCAACACCAAGCGCGCAAATACGGACACACCAAATTCGGTTGGGATCGTTTTGCGAATGGCTATTTGGATTTATTTACACTTTGGTTTTTGTCGAAATTCGGGAAAAAACCCATGCACTTTTTTGGATTAATCGGCAGTTTGATGTTCTTATTGGGATGTTTTGCCGTTTTAGCCGTAGGCGGAATTAAAGCATTCGCATTAATTAAAGGCGTTACCGCTCCTTTAATTACCAATACACCCTATTTTTACATTGCATTGACCTGCATGATTATCGGGACACAACTGTTTTTGGCGGGATTTATCGGTGAACTTATTACACGCAATGCGTCCGAACGCAACCGGTATAATATTGTGGAAACGCTTTAACGTACGTTGAACGCCCAACCCAAACCCAAATAAAACATATTATAATCTCTACCGGGGCTGGAAATATTGCTGTATTGCCATCCTCCACTTAATTTCAAATTATCCGTCAGATTCAATTTGATGTACCAACCCAAATTAAATCCATAGTCATTATTTGTATAAGATGGTTCATTTGTCGGATATTCATGAATATTGTACAGATATTGTACGCCAATCGAAGGCCCTGTTGCAAACGCATCAAAATTCAAAAGCAAGAAACGTGCATCCAAATTTAAAGAATACAAAGCCCATTGTGTTTGTAAATTGGCATTCCATTCGTAAGGAAGGGTAATTTTCGGATTAAACACACCGCTCAACGTCAATTGCAAAGGATCGGACGGTGCATAAGACAAATTCAGTCCATAGAGAGCGTTTTTGTAATAAGTGATGTAACCTCCTTGCGCTCCGATAGTTAAATCGCCGGCTTGGGCAAACGATTTCAGGGCGAAAAAGCCCAGTAAAAGAATCAATGCTATTTTTTTCATCTGTATTCGTATTAAAATCGGGAACAAAAATAGACATAATCCGTGCAATCGCCAAAAAAAATCCGTAATTTTGTAGCCGGTAACAAAAATAGACTCTATGACAGATCTCCCAATTGTCCCATATCAAAAAGCCATCTACTACACTTTGGGCTGCAAACTCAATTTTGCAGAAACTTCCACTTTGGGTAAATATCTGACCGACAAAGGTATACGCAGAGTAAGAGAAGGCGAATCGGCCGATATTTGCATCGTGAATACTTGTTCCGTTACCGAATTGGCCGACAAAAAATGCCGGCAAGCCATTCGCCGGCTAAAAAAACAACATCCGCAAGCTATTCTGATCGTTACCGGTTGTTATGCTCAATTGAAACCGGACGAAATCGCTCAAATGCCGGAAGTGGATTTGGTGCTGGGTTCTAATCAAAAGATGGAAGCGGTGGATTATCTGTTGAATCGCGAGCTGTGGAACAACCGGATAACAGTCGCTCCCATCCGCGACGATTCCGTTTTTGTGCCGTCCTGCTCGCAAGACGACCGCACACGCCATTTCCTGAAAGTGCAGGACGGGTGCAATTATTTTTGCTCCTATTGCACGATTCCCTTGGCGCGCGGACGTAGCCGCAATGGAAAAATCGCCAATTTGGTGCAAATGGCCGAACAAGCAGGTCGTGAGGACGGAAAAGAAATCGTGCTGACCGGTGTCAATATCGGCGATTTCGGGAAATCGACCGGCGAAACGTTTTTCGATTTGATTAAAGCTTTAGATAGGGTCGAAACCATCGAACGCTTCCGTATCTCGTCGATCGAACCCAATTTGCTGACCGACGAAATCTTGGATTTTATCGCTCAATCCCAACGCTTTGTACCCCATTTCCACATTCCCTTGCAATCGGGTTCGGATGCGGTTTTAAAATTGATGCGCCGCCGGTACAATACCACTTTTTTCCGTACAAAAATCGAAAAAATCAAATCAATTCTGCCGCAGGCTTTTATCGGAATAGATGTGATTGTAGGAACGCGCGGCGAAACGGACGAATATTTTTCCGAAACGCTGGCCTTTTTGGAATCCTTGCCCTTTTCCCAACTTCATGTTTTTTCGTATTCCGAACGTCCCGGAACGAAGGCTTTGCAAATCGAACCGATGGTTTCGCATTTGGAAAAACAGTACCGGAGCAAACAATTACTCATCTTGTCGGATCAAAAATTGAAAGAGTTTTATCACTCGCAAACCGGAAGCGCACATCCGGTTTTGTTTGAGCATACGAAACGAAACAATAAAATGTACGGCTTTACCGAAAATTATATCAAAGTGGAAGCCGATTACAACGAAAGTTGGATAAATCATTTGATTGATGTAACTTTGGAGCGTTTTAACGAAGAAAATACTGTATTTTGTTTATGAAACGAACTGCGATTGTCATTCTCAATTGGAACGGAAAAACATTGTTGGAGCAATTTTTGCCTGCACTCGTGAAGCATACTCCGCCTTCGGAAACCGATATTATCGTGGCCGACAACGGTTCAACCGACGATTCGGTGGCTTTTCTCCGCAACCATTATCCTCAAATCGGATTATTGATTTTCCCGAAAAATTATGGTTTTGCCGAAGGTTATAATCGCGCTTTGGTCGATTTGAAGCATCAATATGTTGTCCTTTTAAATTCCGATGTGGAAGTTACGGAAAACTGGTTCAGCCCGGCCGTTCGTTATTTGGATGAACATCCGGAAATTACCGCGCTCCAACCGAAAATTTTATCCTACAACCAACGCACGTCTTTTGAATATGCGGGCGCTTGCGGCGGATTTATCGACCGGAATGCCTATCCGTTTTGCCGCGGCCGAATTTTCAGCGTTCTGGAAGAAGATAAAGGCCAATACGACACAACAATTCCTGTTTTTTGGACGAGCGGCGCGTGTTTATTCATCCGTTTGCAGGCCTACAAGGAAGCCGGCGGTTTGGACGAACAATTTTTCGCTCATCAAGAAGAAATCGACCTTTGTTGGCGTTTGAATGCACGCGGACATCAAATCGTATGTTTTCCGCAATCGACTGTGTATCATTTGGGTGGCGCCACTTTGAAGAAAGAAAACCCACAGAAAACCTATTTAAATTTCCGGAATAATTTGTTGATGATCTATAAAAATCTTCCCCCTAAAGATTATCGTCGTGTCATGTGGTCGCGTTGGGTTTGGGATTATGTATCGGCGCTTCATTTCTTACTTAAAGGACAGATTTCCAATGCAATAGCTATTATGAAAGCACGCCGCGATTTCCGGAAAATGAAATCAAAATACAAATCGATTCGGAAACATAATTTGCAATTTACACCAACCGATTTATCGACCGTTATTTGGCCCAAAAGCCTGATTTGGGAGTTTTATTTCGGGAAACAAAAAACATATTCTCCTTTTTAATGAACGAAAATATAAAAATTACCGTCTCCGTAACCAACGATTTGGTAACCGACCAACGAGTGCATAAAGTCTGTAACACGTTGATACAAAACGGATATTATGTAAAGTTAATCGGACGGAAATTTCGTAAAAGCGCGAATATAAATCGCGAATACAACACGCACCGGATGCGTTTATTCTTCAACCGGTCGTTTCTATTTTATGCCGAATACAATGTGCGTTTGTTTTTCTATTTATTGTTTGACAAGGCCGATATCTATCTTTCAAACGATACAGACACTTTGGTAGCCAATTATTTAGCATCCAAAATACGCCGCAAGTCTTTGGTTTTCGATGCGCACGAAATGTTTCCCGAAATGCCGGAAGTAATCCACCGGCCTTTGGTAAAAGCCGTGTGGACAGGTATTGAAAATTGGATTTTTCCTCGATTGAAACATTGTTATACGGTTTGCCTGTCGATTGCAGACATATACAATCAAAAATACGGGATTAATATGCAGGTTGTACGCAATATCCCTGTGAGTAAATTCGTAAAAATTTCCGCAAAAGACGCAGCCATACCAAAAACTCCGAACACAAAAATACTTCTGTATCAAGGCGCTGTGAATATCGGTCGCGGCATCGAATGGGTCATTGATGCAATGCCTTATTTGGAAGATTGCGTATTTTATGTGGTCGGTTCGGGCGATATTTTGGCAAAATTAAAACGAAAAGTTCGCTCCATGCAACTCGAAGAAAAAGTCATTTTTACCGGTCGCGTCCCGTTTGAACAACTTCCGGCCTATACTGCCTGCGCCGACATTGGCATTAATTTATTGGAAAACAGAGGATTAAATTACTATTATTCGCTTCCCAACCGGATTTTCGATTTTATTCGCGCCCATATTCCGGTTTTATCCGTCGATTTTCCCGAAATCCGTCGTATTGTCGCGGAATATGACATTGGAACTTTAATCGACCGGCACGAACCGTTGTTTTTGGTCGCAATCATTCAAAAGATGTTGGTTCAAACGAAAAATGAAATTGGTTTTGGACACGCGAATATCGAATTGACTTGGGAACGAGAGGCGGAGGTTTTGTTAGATGTAATCATTCATTCAAACTTAAACTAAACAATAATTTACCTGCATGTCCGAACGCCATGAAATGGCGTTCGGGCGACCGCAAGGGGCGCCCTTACAAATCTAAATGCCGGATTTTATCGCGGAGCGAATTAATGGTTCTGCGTCGGGCGATGTATCGCCTAAAACCGGCAATAATACTACCACTGTAACTGCCGGCTCGACCGGTGGCACTTTCTCTGTAAAGGCTACTGCCGGCGGTATTGAAAGGACTTTGTACGGTAACTGTAACTACAACCGGCGCCGGTAGCGAACAAATCGGTTCCAATACTTATGATATTTATACTTATTCCGGAACTATCGGAACTTGGATGGTTCAAAATTCAAAGGAAGGTACAGCAAGTTATACCAATGGTAACAATAAGTATTATTCATGGAGCCAGCGGAATAACGCTTGCCCGTTCAGTTGGTCTGTTCCCAATCAAACTCAATGGGAAGCGCTTCAAACTTACATTAATAACACCGCTACTTCCACTGAAAAAGCGATGTGGAATTCAGGGTCGGCGTTGGCCGGCGGCTACAGCGTCGGTACGCTGGTCGGTTCGGGCAGCTACAGCCACTGGTGGAGTAGTAGTGTCTCCTACCAGTACTTCTACGTCTTCAGCGGCAATAATTTGAGTGGGCCGGCCACATCCGATACTTCGCCCTACTTTACGGTTCGGTGTATCAAGAGTAACTGACTCTTCGATCTTTGGACCAAAATCCGTCCCAATAAGGACGGATTTTTAAATTTTTTTCGCAAAAATGGCAACAATTCAGCTAAGGACAAAACAACACTAATCAATTACATCAAAAATCAATAAGAACACCATAAAAAAGATGCGAGGAAACAAGAGAAAAAGAATGCAAGAGAAACTTATTTTTTTGATGTGAAAAAATGTAAGGTTTGTGCCTCACGAAAGGGATGCTATCAAGCGGGTGCCAAAAACAAAACCTATCATGTTGCCATAAAAACAGATACTCAAATAGAACAGTTAAACTTCCAACAGAGTGACCGTTTCAAAGAAAAATATCAGGAACGCTATAAGATAGAAGCCAAAAATGCAGAACTAAAACAAGTATATGGCTATGACCGGGCTCATTCATACGGCTTGGCAGCTATGCAAATGCAAGGAGCCTTGACCATCTTTGCTGCAAATCTAAAGAGAATACTCAAACTGATGTAAAATAGGAAATACATCACATCCTTTCTGTCTTTTGTAACACCCTTCTAAAGCAAGGTAAAAACACTCCTTGGGCCGCTATTCCCATATAAAAATCAATTTACAAAAAAATCAGCAACCACCAAATTTTTACTGACAGTTGCTGGCTTTTGGACTGCGTAGGGTAAGGGGGTTGAAAAATAGGGGACTTTTTCAGTGCTCTCCTTCGCTTCATTGGGGGTTATTCATTCAAGACCTGCGGTCTTCTTTTAAATCAATTTAAAGCCTCCCAATCATTATGAATAGCCCATTACTTTGAAGTAGCGCTGGAAATCGTATTCGCAACATCAATTTGCGCCTCCAAACCCACGAAAAATTTGGCAAAAGCCAAAGCCGTTTGACCTGCTGCAATAGCCGCTTCAACCCCTTCTTGATCTACCAAACCCGATACAAAAATGGTAACCTCCGAATGAGATAGAACAGCTGTCAAAAAGTTATTGATAAATGCAGTCATTTCGGGATCTTCAATTTTTTGATTTGTCTTTACCGGCTGTGATAATGAAAATTCTCCCGAACCATAGATGCTTTCAAATTTTGCGTTGAAATCATAAACATTAAATTCCAACTCATCTTTCAGAGAAGCTTCCAATGTCATCAGAACCGAAGTAACTACGAATTTAATCTTGCTATTGTCTTCAATATGTTGCCGGATCGGCTCAAACATCGGATCAGCCAAATTAAGCGTATAACTACCTGTAAATGGGACGCGAACAAGTTCGTCTGCCCTTAATGACGATTTGGCCGCTGCTTCTACATCTACGACCAAAGGAATATCAAATTCCATACCTTCCAAAGGAATAGTAATCGTGGTGGCCTCATCACAAGACGTCATCATAAACAAAACGAAGGTAAATACTGCGAAAGTAAAAAATTTCACCCTTTTCATACTTTTTATTTAAAAAAATTGATAAATGTTGTTAAAAATACAAAAGTAAATATATTTTTCAAAAAATGAAGATTTTTAGAAAAATTTTAACAAAAAAAGAATTAATAAGATAGGATTAAGTGAGCGGCGTAGCCCCCACTTAATCCTATCTCTTTATCTCATCTGCAGAGTATCGTTATTCAGCCGCTTTCGGTGTGTCAACCACTACTGCTTCAAACTTCACTTCAAAGTCTACACGACGGTTTTTAGCGCGTCCGGCAGCTGTTTTATTCGTATCCACCGGTTGGGTGTCTCCAAAACCGAGCGAAGAAATACGCGGTGCGGCAATATCGTGATCCACCAAATAAGTTTTCACTGCGGCTGCACGATCTTCCGACAATTTTTGATTCAATTCCGGTTTACCTACGTTGTCGGTATGTCCGCTAATCGTCAAATAATAATCGGGATTATCTTGCATCACTTTCACGATTTGATTCAAAATCGCGTTGGAAGTCGCTTTGATAGTCGCCTTTCCGGATTCAAATTGGATACCGTTCAAGGCTTTCTTAAACAATTGTTTAACGGCGGCTGCCACTTCGGGACAACCCTTGTTGCTCTTCACACCTTTCACGGTGGGGCAATTGTCGATGTAATCGGCGATACCGTCGCCATCCGTATCAATCGGACAACCGTTTTCATCCACATAACCGCGGGCTTCAACAGGAGTTTTCGGGCATTTATCCAAATAATCGGGAACGCCGTCGCCGTCGCTGTCTTTCGGGCAACCGTCTTTATCCACCGGAGCGCCTTCGCGAGTGTTCGGGCATTTATCGAGGTAATCGGGAACACCGTCTTTATCACTATCCTGCGGACAACCGTTTTCATCCACAAAACCACGGGCAGCTTCGAGAGTACCCGGACATTTATCCAAATAATCGGGAACACCATCGCCATCGGTATCGAACGGACAACCGTTTTCATCGACATCCACTCCCGCCGGAGTATTCAAACATTTATCCAAGTAATCGGGAACGCCGTCGCCGTCGCCATCTTTCGGGCAACCGTTTTCGTCCACATGGCCGCGAGCAGCTTCGGGAGTATCGGGACAGTTATCCAAATAATCGGGAACGCCATCGCCGTCGCTGTCAATCGGGCAACCCCGATCGTCCACTTGCACGTCGGCCGGTGTATCGGGACACAAATCCACATTATCGGCAACACCGTCTTTATCCGCATCAATCGGGCAACCTTTCTTATCTACAATGTAACCCACAGGAGTGAACGGACATTTGTCTTTCGAGTTTTTCACGCCGTCGCCGTCGTCGTCTTTATTACCTTTGCCGCCACCGAATGCCAAAATCACACCGGCTTGCAAATTCGTCCCTTTCATATACATTGGAACGTATTGTTTAGACAAGACTTTTGATCCGACGGGAACATGGTCAATCGCCACATAAGTAACCCACGGGCCAAGTTTTAGTTGCAAACCGGCGCCGACAGTATGGAAATTATTATCTAAAATAGAATAGGTAATCGCCGGATTGAACCAACGGGTAGGACGCCAATTCAAAGAAGCGGTCAATTCGTCGAACGAAGCATTCGGAACAAACATTTTGGAATATAACAAACCAATGCCTAATTTATCGTCGAACGGAGCATATTCCGCCCCTACATTCAAATGGGTATGCAAGCGGCTATTGTAACCTTTTTTCGCTATATCGGCTTTGAAATTATCCTTTAATTGGTCTCCGATTTCCGAAAAATAATCTTCCATCTTTTTATCTTCATTGATGTCATCAATTTCAATCCCTTCCCAATTAAAAGTAAAAGGTTGCAATGTAGCTTGTACGGCATTATTCCAATGGATAAATCCGAGATCGGTAACGGCAGCCGACAAAGTCAAGTTTTTGATGACTTCCCAGCTAACGCCCAAATCCAATCCGGCACCATAGCCGTTGAAAATCATTTTCGTAATATCGGATGGACTGAATTTTTCCGGCATTTCAATTTGGTCAAAAGCATCTTTGTCGATTACCTGACCGTCCACCCAAGGAATATTCACCAAAGGGATGGAGGCGCGAACACTTCCCGCAGCTTCCAAAGCCCATTTTTGGCGGTTAGCCGTCAATTTCAAAGCATCAATATCGGTACTGATATTTGCTTGTCCCATCAGGAATTTACCTTTAACACCCACGTTTAAGCGATCGGTAATTTTATATGACCAACCCAAACCGGCTTCGGTATAAAGCGAAACATCGACACCCAAACTGGTCATATCATAAAAACCGGTTTCCGTTCCGTGTAACGGAAGATCGAATAATGATTTGGGTAAAAAGACATTAGCCGATATTTTTTCCGTTAAATTGAAATTCCAATAACTTTTCCCGACTTTAAAACCGAAACCCAACAAATCAATCGCCACATCGGCATTCAATTTGGTAGTGCTTTTCAAGGCATTGTAAAAACCTTCGCGGTATTGCGTGGCGTTAGCATCCATGAAAAATAAATTATTAGGAAATAACACATTGTAATTCAAAGAATTATTACCTATACCAATGTTCAGATTCGGCAAAATCGGAATATCAATCCATAAATTATAATCGGGTTGAAAAGCCGGGTTATAACCGCCTCGTTCGGGAACACCTTTCATAAAATACAAGGTGTTGGTTTGTTGTGCGAAAACACTTCCGCAAGCTATGGTCATCAATACAACGACCGCAAATTGTTTGATATTTTTGAATTTCATATTATTGTTCCTCCTCTTTCGTTAATTCGTTAATATTGATTCTTCCTTTTACATCAGCGCTTAAAGAAAGCGAAATACCCTGCCCTTTGGTAAAAGCGACCTTTTGGGTAATAGGCACTTTCCCGTCGGAATAAGTATCAACAGCCACATAGCGCAATTTTTTCAAAGCTTGCGGATCGCGCAATTCCAACTTAATTTCTTTCCATTCGGTTGTTTTGTCCAAATTAATTGCGGAAAGTTCCGTATTATCGTTAATAACGAGGGCTTTCACTTCGGTGGTTTCGTCTTCTTCCAAGAGTTTAAGCGTGACGCCTAATCCCAGAGGCAAGGTGTTTTTGTAACCCAAATAGAGAATTGCTTTTGTGTTGTCCGGCACAGCGTCCAATTCTTTTACTTCCGACATATCGGCTTCGATGGTATCGCTGTAAACGATAATACTGCCCTCTCCCAAAATCATCGGCAAAGTCGCTTTGGGCAAGATTTTTATATCTGCCAAATTCGATAAGTGCTGCCTGTCGATACCGGTCAAAATCAAATTGCCTTGTTCGTCTAATGGTATCGGTTTGGTAATTACTTTATATTTTAAACCAAGCGATTCCAAATCGGTACTGAATAAACCTTCATAATATGCTACATCACTACCGGTAAACGGATGGGTTTTATCTATTTCAAATCTCTTTTCTACGGTTTTTTCAGCATTGTTCAGGTATTCGGAGCCTTCGATATTAAATTCGTAGTCATTTATAAGTGATGCGCTTCCTCCCGCGGTAGTATTTTGCAGGTCGACCATCACAAATTGCAAAGGCACACCTACGTTTGATTCTATATCCATTTGTAAACGAGGATCTGCAAACACCAATTTTGTACCCTGTGAAAGATAAGACTGAATATCTGCCGGTATAACTTCATCTTGAATATCATCTTGACTTATATTACCGGAAACCAAGGTATAATTAAACCATCCCCAAACTACAAAACCGCCTTTTTTCGTATCAACCTCAACTTCAACAGAAATAGAAGCGCCAGTAATGACAATCGGCTGATCGTTTTGTAAAGTAGCGGTTACGTGCGCTTTATTATTATTGTCGGCAAACGACCATGTCGTACCATTCAAATTCAATACCCAACCTTGCGCCGCACTGTTATAAGGAACAATGTGAGTCCGACCACCTATCTCAACATCAAACTTAATCGATTGTAGCAATAATTGGTCTATATTAGCACTTTTATCGGTAATTGTAACCACAATTTCAACATCGCCGCTAAAATCAATTTGATTAATCTTATGTACTTGTTTTAGTTTATTACCGTCGTTTACATCTGCTACTTTTCTATTAATGAAATCCTCTAAATCATAATCTAAATTGAAGTTGTTGGAATTAGTAAGGGTATAGTTACCTACCTTAATAACATCCATTTGATAGCGAAAATCTTCAAAATCACTATTGATTTCTTCCAAATTTTTCTCTATCACATCCTTATGCGTATAAAACGCCGTCAGCACCGAATCCAGATAGTCCGGGTGTTTGATAAACCCGATTTTCAATTCATCAGGCAATCCATCTTCATTGATTTTGCCCAAAACTTCGCCGATGGTAGTTCGCGCCTCCTTAATCAAAGGCGTGCCGAATACCTCTCCCACTACCAGATTGTCAAAAGCCGTATCGAAATCGACATCTGCGTTTTCGTCAATACACGAAGGCAAACAAAGGCCTATCGCGATAGACAGAACAATTAAAATCTTTTTTGTAAATAACATTTTCATAAACTCTAAATATTTAATTTTTTTATTAAAAAAGTGCGACAAAGATAAAACAAATATTTAACATAAAAATAGACCAATCGTAACAAAATCCACCTTATCTTTGCAATCTCAATACTTATTAACTTTTTTTATCTTAAAGCATTTTGGCGGAGATTATGTATTTGATAGGCAATACGTTATTGACGGTTTGTATGGTGTTAATTTTGGTAGTTCCCGTGGCCATTTCAATAGCCGTATTTACGGGCGAATACTATCATGAAACCCGGTGGGCGCGGTTGGTAAACGGCGTCTTATTTTACATGAGCGCCGTACCCTCGGTTTTTTGGGGAATGGCAGGTTATTTTGCATTGCAACCAACGGAATGGAATCCGTTTGCCGCAGCTTTGGTTTTAGCGATTATGATCATTCCTTACGCTTCGCATTTGGTGTCCTCCTGTTTCGACCGGATTCCTTACTCGCTACGTGAAAGCGCTTATGCTTTAGGCGCCGATTCTACCGATGTGATTTTCAGAATATTTTTACCGTCGATAAAAAAAGGTTTGTGGGCGTCATTCGGATTAGCCTTGGGAAAAGTCTTGGGTGAAACGATAATATTTGTTATTTTTGCAGGCCCTACGGTCGGCGCAAGTTTGTTTGGTGCATTTACCGACAAAGACACTCCGCCCGCATCGCCGGTTTATCTTTTGGCGCTGTTTTGGTTTTTATTTACGGCAGGAATTAATTATTTGTCGAAACAACTGTTAAATAAGGCATTGGTATGAAACACAAAATCATAAAGACAACGGTTATCTTGCTCACATTAGCGGCAATAACTCCTTTTTTTCTATTGATGGGAAAATTGCTTTCCAAAGTGGGAATGTTGTTTGATCCGGTTTTATCGTCCGATTTGCAGGGCGGCATTTTATACGGCATCTATTGCGGTGCGCTGATTTTTGTTTCGGCAGTTATAATGACCGTTCCCGTAGGGATTTGGATCTGTTTTCATATTCAAAATCATCCGAAAAACGGCTTGTCGGTTTTCCTGTCGAAAATGGAACCGGTTTGGGCAGGCGCGCCACCGGTTTTGATTGCGATAGCCGTTTACCGGTGGATGGTGGAACCGATGGGACACGTTTCGATTTGGGCGGGAAGTGTGGTGACCGCGTTGTTGTTGTTTCCAAAAATCATTCATGTAACCGGTTTGGCTTTGCAAAAACACGCCGGTTTGCACGAGAATGCGATGGCGTTGGGCGGTTCGCCCGTACGAATAGCAACGAAAGTGATGGTTCCCTCTGCCAGCCGGCAAATCGCTGCGGGAGTGGTCGCAGCTGTGGCGCAAATGCTCGGTACGTGTACCATTTTGATGATTACCACTTTCGGCATCAGCGAAATGCGTTTGAATTGGAACGGTCCGGGAGCAACGGTCACGTTGCTGACCTGGGATTTTTTCCGGCGTCCCGAAACGCAACATTTGGTTTGGCCGATGGCTTTATTTGTGATCATTATCATCGATTGTTTTTTGATTGTTTCGCAATTATTGTATCCCAAATATGACAAACGAATCTATACTTGAAGTAAAACATTTAACGGTAAACGACACCGTCAATCCGGGTTCCTGTTTAAAAGACGTATCGTTTTCGGTACGCAAAAACCGGGTCGTGGGCGTGATTGGAGCGCCGGCTTCGGGGAACAGTTTGTTGCTTCGCGCATTTAACCGGTTGAACGAATTGTCGCCGAACATTCACACTTCGGGCGAAATTTTATTGCAGGGCGAAAATATCGCTCAACTTCCGGCCGGAGAATTGCGTCGCCGGATCGGAATGATTTTCCGCACACCCAAACTTTTTCCACATTGGGATATTTACTCCAATGTATTAGCCGGATACAAACTCTGTTCGATCCGTTTATCGCAAGCGGAAGCTAACCGGATTGTGGAAGAAAGCCTGCGCGAAGTGTATTTGTGGGACGATTTACATAATTCTTTACAATGCAAACCATACGTGTTGACAGCCGGACAACAACAATGCCTTTGCATCGCCCGTTCGCTGGCGCTCGTTCCCGAAGTATTGTTGATGGAAGAACCCGCCTACGCATTGGACGCAATCTATACCGAAAAAATCAGGGATATTATTTCCCGTTTGAGCAATAAAATGACGCTGATTATTTCTACACACCATCCTTCGCGGATGACGAAAGTAGCCGACGAAGTGCTTTTTTTAGAAGCGGGCGAATTGGTGGAATACAACACTACTTCGCAAATTTTCCTCACGCCTTCGGATCCGCGAACCGAATTATTCATCACTACGCAAATTTAAATTCATGAGAATCAACAACATACGAAATATCCGGTACGAAGAAGCGCTACATAGCATCGAAAAAATGAGCGCCTTGCTGATTCGTCAATTCGAATGGCTCGTATGGATGTTGGAGCAGGAAGAAAAACAGGAAATTCTCGAGCGTATGCTTAATAATGAAAATGAAATCAACAACCGAGATACGGAAAGTTCTTCTATTTTGTCGATGTTGATGATACTGCTCGTTCCCAAAGCCTCCCTGTTTAGAAAAATCTTATCATCTTTCCAAATAATTATCCGGGTAGAACATATCGGCAACTTGCTGATCGACATCGCCCGGATGTTACAAACCTGTCAAATCCATTTGCCTGATTATCTTTATTTCAGGACAACACTCAAAAAAATGCTTTTAATTCTTCTAAGTACGTTTCATTCCGTGATGTGCGCTTTTATAAAAGAAAACAAAGAAGAAATATACCGTGTCCTACAGAGCGAAAGCGATATTAAACAACTGCAAACGGAGTTATCGACACATTTGGTAAGCGCTTTTCAAGATTTCCCGATGACCGAAAATGACATTCGCACCATCCTGTTGATTCATGAGATGACCTATTTGTTGAAAAAAATGGAAGAATACGTTTTAAATATCGGTAGATCGGCGATTTACGCAATAGAAGGGGTCGATATACGACACAAACAAAAAAATACACACTAACAAAAAGCAAAAGATGGAAACAAAAAAGCTACTGATTGTGGACGACGAAGAGAGTATTTGTGAAATACTTCAATTCAATTTGGAAAACGAAGGCTTTACAGTAGATATAGCCACATCGGGCGAAGAAGCTTTGAAAAAAGTTGTGTCCGACGAATATCAAATCATTATTTTGGATATTATGATGGGCGGTCTTTCGGGTTTGCGCGTAGCCGAAAAATTGCGTAAATCGGAAAATTTCACACCGATCATCTTTCTTTCGGCTAAAAACACGGAAAACGATTTACTGACGGGATTTGCAATTGGCGGCGACGATTATATTTTCAAACCGTTTTCGATAAAAGAAGTGATTGCCCGCGTGAGAGCCATTTTGCGACGCGAACAATTGCATCAACCGCACGCCAACAGAAATAGTGAATATATTGCCATCGGTGATGTAAAAATATATCTCGAATCGAGGGTTGTAAAAATCAAGAACGAAGTGATTGCGCTCACAAAAACCGAATACGAATTGTTGCACCTGTTGATGGAATCGCCTACAAAGATTCACACGAGGGCCGAAATTTTGAAACAAGTGTGGCCGAACGAGAGTTATGTTTTGGAACGAACGGTGGATGTGCATATCGCCCGTTTGCGCAAAAAGATGAACGATTACGGTCATTATATTCACAATCGTTCGGGTTACGGTTATTCTTTCTACGAAGCGGCCGGCAAGGGAATCCATGAAAATTAAGCAAATTCTTCGGTTTCATCTGTATCTAATCGGATTGATTATCCTTTTTGCGGGATTGTTGATCGGTTTTTATGTTTACGAACAAAAAAAATTAGAAGTGATTATCTCCGCCGATATTCAACCCAACGTGGTTTTTATTTGGTTGGCGATTTGCTTTTCGACGATTATCGTGTGGTTGGTAATCTGCCTGCATCGAACGTTTATTGATTCGTTGAATACATTAAAATATGCGGTTGCCTATTTGCGGCAGCACGACCGGTTGCCTACTGTTTTCGATACCCAAGATCCTAATATCCGGGAGATATTGAATAGTATTCTCGGCTTGCATAACGATTTGACGGAGAGCCGGAAAACGATAGAATTTGAAGAAACAAAATTGTTCCGGCATTTTCGCGAGGCGCAATTCGGCGTAGCGTACTTTTTGTCCGACCGGCAAAACAGATACGTTAATTCGGTGTTTATCCAATATTTAAATACCATTTTGGATACCATCACGTTCGATCCGTCGATCTTATTCGATCACGAAATATTTCAACCCTTATCACGTTTTCTCCGGAATCACGAAAAAGAAAACAATTTTGAATACCGCATTTCGGCGCACGGATTGTCGTTCCGGATACACGTTTCTATTTTTGAAGACAAGAGTTTTGAAATTACGATTCACAAATTAAGCGAGAAAGAAATCCAAGAAAAAGAACTGACGGATACGATTGGTAATATTGCACACGAATTGCGAACGCCCGTAGCCGGTGTGCGCGGCTATTTGGAAACATTGGTCGAATTTAAAAATATGCCTGAAGAAAGACGGATGAATTTTCTGCAACGCGCTCTGAAACAGATTATTCGCCTGTCGGACATTATTCAGGATACCGGATTATTGACCAAAGCGTCGAGTTCGCCGCAATATTTCACCAAAGAATCGGTCAATATTTATGATATGCTGACCGAGTTAGTCGAAATCAATTTGAAGGAAACCTTGGAGCAACAAGGATTTACGGTAACCATCGATTTGGATAAAACGCTCACGGTGGAAGGCAATTATGTTTTGTTGTACAATATTTTCCGCAATTTGATGGATAATGCCTTGAAATATGCGGGGAAAAATATTCATATCACGATTCACAGTTATTCCGACGAACATTCGCATTATTTTTCGTTTGCCGACAACGGAAAAGGCGTGGCAGAAGAGCATCTCGAGCATATTTTCGAGCGGTTTTATCAAATCAATAAAGGTCGTTCGCGCGATCAGGGCGGTTCGGGATTGGGACTTTCGATAGTGAAAGACGCCGTCGCTTTTCATCAGGGGAACATCTATGCACAGAATCGTTACGACGGCGGATTGGAATTTCGATTTAGTTTACAAAAAAGTTAATATTCAATTATTTATGAAAATTTTTATTCTTGTTTTTGTGATTTTTACGGCGGTAAACGCTTATCTTTTTTGGGGCGGTTGGCGGGCGTTGCCCAAACGAAAATCCGTTCGTATCGGATACGGAATTGCGTTTTTTGTAGCTTACAGTTCGTTCATTATCGCCATGTTAGGCCGGAATATTTTGCCGCTGGAAATCCAAAAAATCTTCTATTCCATCGGGACGGTTTGGATGGGATTTATGCTTTATTTAACGATTTGGTTGTTGTTGAGCGATTTAATTCTGTTATTTTTCAAAAAACAAATACGGAAATCGTTGCGTATATGGCAAATGAGTATCGGATATGGTTTGATTATCATCGTTTTAGCCATCGGTTATTATCGTTTTACACATCCGCAAATTGTCGAACAAAAAATTAGCATTGCCCGGTCAAACGCGAAATACAAAAGTTTGAAAGTAGTGGCCGTCAGCGATTTGCATTTGGGCGTGGCGAACGACAAAAAACGGTTGCAACAATATGTGCAACTGATTAATAATCAGCATCCCGACATGATTTGGATTGCAGGCGATGTGGTCGACAACAATGTTCTTCCGCTCGAACGCGAACGGATGTATGAAGAATTGAACCGGCTGCAATCGCCTTTGGGAACGTATATGTGTTTGGGTAATCACGAATATTTAAGCGGTATCAAAGCGAGTTTGGATTTCCTGAAAAAGACGAACATTCATTTGTTAATCGACCAAGCCGTACAAATCGACAGTTGTTTTTGGATCATCGGGCGAGATGATTCGCAACGCAGTCTTTCGCGATTGCCGTTGAGTGATTTAACCGGAAATTTGGATAAAACGCAAGCGTTGTTCCTTTTGGATCACGAGCCGCATCATTTGGAGGAAGCGCAAGCGGCCGGCATTGATTTACAGTTTTCGGGGCATACGCATGAGGGGCAACTATGGCCGTTTAGCCTTTTAACTCACGTTTTGTTTGAAAAGGCGCACGGTTATTTGAGAAAAGGCGATACGCAATATTATGTTTCTTCGGGATTGGGGTTGTGGGGGCCGCCGTTTCGGATTGGTACCCGGTCGGAGGTTTTGGTGTTTGAGATTGGGTTTTCGTCATTTTGGTGAATCGTGATGGGATTTTCAGCTTGCGGATTGAGTTTCTTTACCGACAGCGCACTTTCTTTGTACGCCTCGTGCAGGACGTAATTAAAACTTTCCCGGTCGGGATGTCCGTTGATAATCAATATTTTCTTTTCCATTTTATGCAAATAAATCATTCGCAGAAAGTGAGTTATTGTTCGGACTTGCCCCTCTCAAAAAAATCAAAAACACTTGTCAGTTCAGAACAATCTTTGTATCTTTGCATTGTAAATAATTATTGCGCTATTTTGCGGGTTGTTTATTATAAAAAATACACTTTGGCGGTGTCGCTTTAATCGGCAGACTTTTTACCAAATCGTAATACAAAACAGCCATATTTACATACTTGTACGCCTTTTGATTGCCCATTTCTTTAGGCAATACATAAATCGGCTCTACTGCACCGATAATTTTATTGTCTAAATCCGCAACCAAACAATAGTCGCCTTTTTTCTCACCGAATTTGTCAATATACACTCGGAATTGTAAGAAATATTTTTGACCTATGAAAATACGGTCTTTCCGACCATAAAATAATCCGTAGAAAGCGACACTACATTACCGACCACCCGCCATCGCAAGGCAAAATCACTCCATTAATATTAGAAGCCGCCAAATCATCTGCTAAATAGCAGATTAAACGGGCCAATTCTTCGGGTTGCGCTTGACCCGCAAAATTCATGGTAGCCCCCATGATAGGCACCAAACGTTCCTTGGCTAATTCCGACAAGAAAGCACCACCCACATTGGTAGCCACAGCTCCGGGTGCAACTGCATTGCAGCGGATACCATCTTTTCCATAAATGGCGGCAATATGCTTGGTAATGCCATTTACCGCATGTTTCGATACCGAATAAGCCAAACCAGCGCAAGAGGCACGCAACGAAGCTTCCGACGAAATGTTCACAATCGCACCATGCCCAGCTTTAATCATTCCGGAAATTACCTGACGGCACAAGCGCATCATGGCGGTGGTATTAATGGCAATCACTTTGTTCCATGTGTTGTCGTCTAACTCCGTAAGAGGCAAAAAGCCATCCATAATCCCGGCATTATTAACCAGAATATCAATATTTTTACCTTTGGCGGCAGCCACAATTTTTGCAGGTCCATCGTGTGCCGAAATATCCACAACAACCGGGATAAAGGCTTTTCCCAACTCCTTTTCCACTTCTTCGAGGCGAGGACGCGAAACATCTGCGCCGATTACCGTTGCTCCAAAATCAGCTAATTGTCTTGCTGTTGCCAATCCGATACCCGAACCGGCACCTGTTACGATGGCTAATTTACCATCAAACTTACTGTAATAATTGTGAATTTTGTGTTCCATCTTTTAATTTGTTTAGAATGTTTGAATAACTTTTCACAAAGATACGAATTATTTTCAATAAACAAAACGAATGATTTCTATTATAAAATAGATCAAATCTATAATATTGGTTAACAGTTGTGCAAATACAAAAAAACAAAAATGCTAATAATTATATTTTTAGACTATTAGCGTTTGCATTTGCGGTATGGACAGAAGATGAACTACACTCACAACCGTCAATCATTCAATATCTTAACAAAGTATTGTTTTTACAATTTTCTATTTTATTATAGCTTCCAACTCTGCCGCCAATTCCCTTGATTCCAAGCGCATAATACTTTCTTCCGAACTACCAAAACTGAGCAGGTTGATGCTCCCATACCAAACAAGCCGGTTGTCAATGATGATATATTTTTGATGGATATTGGATTTTATGATAACAGAAACAGCAGATTGCAACAATGCAATGCACTCCTGAATTAGCCTTGCGTCTTTGTAGGATTCGGGAGGACGAGTGATGACGGTAATTGAAATTCCCTGCTGTATAGGCTCTTTTAGCCATTCGAGGATTGTTTGTATTCGCTTTTTCCGCAGGAATGGGCTGACAATCAGTATTTCTTTTTTCGATTCTGCAAAATCATTTTTTATAACGGGGACAAAACTGTCGGCATCGTAAATCAGATTGATTTTATCGGGTTGGTTAGCTGCCAATGCTTTATAGCCTATTTGCGAATAGCCTGTCAGCCGTTTATGATACATCCTTTCCAAAACCGGAACATGAATATCTACATAATCGTAAATCATAACATTCTGCTTACCGGGATAATCGCGATGCAACCGTCCTGCATATTGCGCCAATGTACCTTTCCACGCAATCGGCGAGGCGAGAAAAAGTGTGTCTAAACGCGGATAATCAAAGCCTTCGCCAACATATTTTCCGGTTGCAATAATGATGAGTTTTTCATCGTTTGGAACATTGGATAAAAATTCCATCGTTTGCGTTTTTACTTTTGCAGAATCCGTTCCAATAAGCGTAATAATATGTGCATCCGTTTGATTTGTCAACATACCGGCCAATCGTATCACATGTTCAGTCCGTTGGGTAAGGATAATCGGAGTTGCCGTTAAGCCATACACATATCGGGCATTGGCCGTGCCAAGCACCTTTTCGTAATTGATGGAAGAGGCATGATGACATTCGTCCACAATGACCATGCCGTAATTTTTCACTATTTCATCTACTTCATTATCATGGATTAGGCTTTGTATAAGCGCAATATCTATAATACCGGATGCCGTGTTTTTTCCCGAACCGATTTGACCAATAATGGAGCGAACCTTTTTACGCCCACGCTTTTTTTCTGTTTCCGGCAAAGTTTCGTGGATTTCAAGAAATTGTTCCAACGATTTTTTCCATTGGTCGAACAGAGTTTGTAAATGGACTAATATTAACGTATTGCATTTTCTTTCGGCAATAAGTGATGCACCGATAACCGTCTTTCCGAAAGCGGTCGGAACAGAAAGTACGCCTGTTTCATGTTCGAATAAAGCATTGGCGGCAGATTGCTGTTCTTCTCGAAGCGTACCTGTAAAACTGACATTTATGGCTTTTCCCTGATTTCGTTTGTCGTCAAACAGATAATTAACATGAGCATTTTCGAGCAAGTCAATAACTGAGAACTTGCATCCACGCGGAATACCCATATACTCAGCTGTTTCATCCAATGAATAAATGATTCTTGGAATATCGTATGTGGACATCCGCATCTTTTGTGTTTTATAAAACTGTGGATTTGAAAAGGCGGCAAGCCGCTTAATGCGATTGAGCGCCCTTTGGCTAATATCTCTCTTCGGAATGTATAATCTGTTCGCTTCAACGATAATAAGTTTATCGGGAAAATCCTTGTTTTCAAGTTTAACTTCCGGCTTTTTGCTCTCCCAAGGTTTTGGAGTATCTTCTCCATCGGTTTCCGTAGCGCCTAATTCCCCCAAGCCGTTGCCATCGCAAAGTTCATCGAGATATTTTTTAAATTCATCAATCGTAATCTTCTTTATTGAAGCCAAATACGCCCATTGGTCGGGATAACTTTGAAAATCTTCGTCTATAAATTCGCTGTTCCCTTTTTTTCTCGCGCCGCCTTGCAAAGGCAATGCAATCAAATTTCCGAAACCGCCTTTGGGCATAAAGTCCTGATTGGGGAACATCCGGTCGTAGGAAGTAAATTTTATCTCATGCCTAACAGACATGGCTTTTGTCAAAAGCGCATTACCCAACTTTCGCGCCGATATTGCCGGTACCGGTTCATCGAAAAAAAACCAAGCATGAGCGCCGTTGCCGGAACGGGAACGCTCAATGGTTACCGGAATATTCAATTCCTTACAAACCAATCGAAAAGCGGAAATATCCTGTTGCCAGTTTTTCTCGTCAAAATCAACGGCGAGAAACAGACAACTATCATCCGGCAAAAGCGGATAGATACCGACAATACCATTTCCATTATCGTCCTTGTTTCGTAAATGACTGTTGATAACATCCTCCGTTAAAGGCAATAACTCCCGTTTGGAACAATTTTTACATTTCACCTTCGGACGGTCGCAAAGACCTCTTGCCCACTCGTTTTTGCAGGCAGGAATATAATAATTGCTATTGAAATTCTTGCTGTAACAGCGTTTTGCATAAATGTCAGTTCGTCCGCGAAACAGCGACATGAAGAGTTTTATCTTTTCATCTGGAAGGCTGTATTTATTTATGGATGAGGTAATTTCCGATGCAGTATTTTCTTTTTCAATAGCAATTATCTCCTGTTTTTGAACAGTATTTTCAGTCGGCAAGCCCAAAACCTCCCGCAATCGTTTGTTTTCGGTACGGAGGATATGATTTTCCGTTTCAAGTTCTTCTATTCGTTTATGGAGGTCTGTTTCAGGCATACAAAAAAAGTAAAGATTCTGCTTTACGCAAGCAACCGCTGTAATGAATGCTTAATCCCATGTTTTTTCTATTTTGATTTTATCCGCCATTATCTGTCGCTCTTTATTTTATACCTTTCAATTTACCGCAAATCAAGTGGCGTTTTTAATTGCCCAATAATTGCCCAATATATTATTTTATAATTTCATAATAACTGCCTGCACCAACTCCAACATTGCTAAAAATTAAATATTTATCCGCCATTTATCCGCCATATCCGCCATTTATCCGCCATTCTTTATTTTATAATAGGTTGATTTACTTCGCTTTTCAATTTATCGGACATTTATCGGACATTTCGGACATTTATCGGACATTCATTTGTAGATATATCGGACTGACTTATTTTCTCCTTCCGAAATAAGCAACTCTTTTTCAACCAATTCAACCAAATCTCGACGCGCTGTCCTATCCGTAATCTTGAATTTCTTCACATATTCCGAAGTGGTTATTTCTTTTTGTGATTTAAAAAACGACAATGCCTCTATTTGTCTTTCATTCAGTCCTTTGTTTTTTAATTCTTCTTCGGAATAAATATCTTTGAAAAGTTTAACCATAAAACCGCCCATATCTTCTTCGAGGGTAGGCGTTGGCAATCCTGCCGCTTTGCAGGAATTAACGATTTTCATAATGCCACTACCCCAAGAATCAATGTAACTGCCTTTGAAACACGCTTCTGCAAGTATCGGGTTACGGGGAAACGAAGAATGAGATTTCGACAATTTTTCAAGGGTAATACCAACGGGCAATGTGCCATGATTCCAAAGTTGTAGTTTGTGGTCATAGACACGAAGTTGCGTTGGCGCACCCATATAATTACGATGGATAAGTGAGTTTAAAAGCATCTCGCGAAGAGCAGGCACAGGATATTCAAGCGTTTCAACGCGATTCATTCCTTCAAAAGAAATATTTTTGATAAGAAATTTATAGTCGAGCGTGCGTAAAACCTTTTCTAACACTTCAATAACATTGCCTTCTTCTACTTCTTGGAAACGAATGGTAAAATCATCGTCATCGAACTTGCCGATTTTCACAAAAGTGTTTGGATAGAACTTGCCGGGGTCTTTGCCGAATAGCACGATTGCGGCACGTTTGAGTTTGCCGTTTTCTGCCAATCGCAGTTTTTCCAAAAGTTCTTCCGTTGTAAGTCCGTCTACATCAGGCAAACGACCACCTGTTTCGGCTTTTCGCAGATATTTTTTGATTGTATTTTCGTCAATATCTGCTATTGTGGCTCTTTCTTCTGGCATATTATCCCAAGTTTGACCTGCCTTTTTCAACAAAAACTCGCTCAATGCTACTCCTGTGAGTTCCTGTTTTACGCTGCCACTGCGGTAATAATACCTGCCGCGCAGGGAAATAGGCACGGAATAGGACTGCACAACGATTTCAATGTAGTACAGTTCGCCGTCCTGCAAAAGATTGACTTCGGCGGTAATCCCCATATTGTTTTTGATTTTGTTGGGGATTTCTTCCATCAGCGTTTTTTGGTCGGGCAAGCCGACAACGGTGGCGGCATCGTTCATCCCGATATAGATTTTGCCGCCCTGTGCGTTGGCAAAGCCGCATACCCATTTCAGGTAATCATCGTGCCACGAGGACTTGTATTCTATGTTTTGAGTTTCGGACATAATATTTGACTTTTAATAATTTTCATATCTAAACGCTTTCAATCCTTCAAATATTTTCTTTGAAGTTGCAAATAATCCGCAGCAATCATTCTTTTTTGCACAGTTGTAGCAAACTTCTGCATATTTGTTCTTCCAATCGGAAATTGATTTGCGAGCAAAGGTATGCAATTCTTCCGGCAGTAAACATAACGGCAAATTAAAAATAGCAACATCTATATTCCAACTGTTTAATGTTAAAACTGCCTCTTTGAGATAAGGCATGTATTCAATTGGCTCTATCCAAACCTGTTTGGAATTTTTTACAACAAAGCCGATATATTCCATTGCCATAAACGAAACACAATTTACAAACGATAGATTTCTGAAAATATAATCGGACAGTTGATTCAATCGTTTGTAATTCAAATTATTGATAACTATTCTTAACTCTATGGGAATATCAACCGCTGCAAGATTGTACAAGCCAAAAATTGTTTCATTGAAAGAATTTTTGGCGCCTGATATTTTATCGTGAATCAAACTTGAATCGCTATGAATGGGAATACCTAATAACAAATTATTTCCGCCAATTTCTTTTAATCGTTGAGCATAAATTTCATTAGCAAAACAGCGTCCGTTTGTCAATATATGAATTGTTGTATCAGGCAAATATTCTCTAATTGTTGAAATTAACTCAAAAAATCGCTCGCCTGATAATGTCGGCTCGCCGCCACTAATACCAATGATTGACAAATCTTTGGGCGCATTTTTTATCAATGCAATATTTTGTTCAAAAAAGAAATCGAAATCATTTTGCTTTGTTGGCGGCTGGCAGCACATCAAACAGAGATTATTGCATTGTCCGGTAACGAACAATGTATTGTCATTTGAATTTATGTCAATCGTATTTCTCATTAGCCGCAAGTATTGTTAATCCACGATTTGAAAATTGGTAAAACTTCGTCTTTTCGCTCTGTCAATAAAGTGAAAAGATAATCAATGATTGCTTTGTGCTTTTTGCAAAACATAGAAGTCGGGCGGTGTCCATACATATCGCCCTGTGTGGAATAATTTCGCACAGGGTCGGCTCCGCAATAAGAATGATAGGCACAATCGGAGCAGCCTGCAATACATTCCGTTGCCCAAACTTTTGAAATTTCCTGTGCTTTCTTTCCGTAAAAAATATCTTCGTATTTATCACTGACTTTACCTAAACGAAAAGTATAATCCTGCACTTCTGCCAACATTCGCGATTCATCGGAGGCATACACATAACCATCGTAATTGTAAACGATTACGCTGTTAATTATTCCTGCGGGCGATTGCAAATCAACAAAACCAATCGAAAAAGGCGTTAGAATTTTGCGCAAAACGAGTGCGGTAAATTCTTCTACAAAAAATTTGCCTTGCTTATTGATTTTGAGAATGTATTCCAATGCCTGTTTGTAAAAATCAATAAAACAATCGTTGTATTTTTCCC
Organism: Bacteroidia bacterium; assembly: GCA_025999115.1. The sequence goes on along the minus strand of BNWW01000002.1, from coordinate 39,861 downwards.
AATCTGTGTTCTCAACTGCTAAACCATAAGGATTTAGTCCTCTTATAAAAATGCTGTGAAAACCGTGCTGAATGTAGGTGTCGATAATTTCTTTAGGATATAGTAAAGCATCTGTTGAAGTGGTCATCAGAGCCGAAACTTTGTCAAAACTTAATGTGTTTCGTGCTTTTTCAATACCTGCTATTACTTTTTCGTAACTGTCCGTTTTGCCGCGATTGCTGTTGTGCAACGCCGAATGTCCGTCTAATGAAGTTGAAATTATGACATTGTATTGTTTGCAGATTTCTAAAATTTCATCGGTTATATTAACGCAATTTGTGCAAAGTACATAAGTGATTTTTCTTTTTTTCGTAAGATTAATTTTTTCGGCATATTCAATGGCAAAGCGGATTAAATGTGGTGTTAATGTTGGCTCACCACCCTGAAATTCCATTGTCAAATGTGGCGAAGGGGATTTAAACATTAACTCAACTGCCTTTTGCAAGTCGGCTTGTTTCATATCCTTTCTGCAAGCATTTTCTTTTTGGCTTGAAGCCTGACAATAAACACAATTTTGGTTGCAACGCAAAGTCAAAACAAAAATGTGCAATGCCGTAAATTGGTCTAAAAATGCTTTTTTCGTCCTCAGTCGCACCGCATAAATATCAAGCAATTCAGGGACAGGCGTTAAGCTGATAAAATAATTTGCCAATAAATCGTGAAACAAATCATCTTCTTGTTTAAATTGCTTGTTAACAATCCGTTGTGCTGTCCCTTTGGGTACAAGCAAGTAATCGCCCACTTCATTGACAAATATTTCATTGTCGCCAAGTTGCCGAAAATAAAAGGGCAGCAGAAAATACGGATTGTTATTCATATTCTTCAAAATCATCATTATTGGCAAATGCTTTTACATACAAGATTGTGCGAATATCTTTCGTTTCCTGTTCAATGATTTGCCGCAATTTATAGTCGTTCAAATCTTGATTGAACTTTGCCAAAATATTTTTACATTCGTTTTCAGGAAAATTGTTTGCCTTTGCCTGAAAAGTAATAGTTTCAGTATTATCATTGACAATTCTATCAACCACGAAATTTGCCGTATGCCAATAAACAGCCTTACTTATAACGGTATCGCTATAAATTTGCCTGTCAATTTCTATGGAAAAAGTCGGTTTCATAATTTATTCGTCTTTTTTCCAATTTTTCAATGCTTTAATTGTTGCAGCACCTGCGTATCCATCGGCTGTTAATCCTGCATCTTTCTGAAATGCTTTTATTGCTGTTACCATTGCAGTATTACAAATAACATAGCCCTGTTCATCTTTTTCGATAGCACTTTCAGCAAGATAGCCGTGTTTTACCAACAATGTCGCCAACACTTTTATATCAGTTCCACACGCACCCAAAGAAATAGTTCTGTCGCCCAAGTTACAAATGCGAGGTGCTTCTGCTTTTTTTGTAACAGTCGTGTCCTTTTTTTGAGTAGTTTCAGACGATTTGAAGGGTTTAGCAGTTGTAGAATTACTGCTCGAAGAGGAATTTTTGCTTGAAGTAGAACTGCTACTTGAAGAAGATGAAGAACTGCTTGAAGAACTTGAACTCTTTGGCGGCGTGTAATAACTGCCCGAACTTGACGAACGGTGCGAGCGGTGGCTACTATGCGACCTGTGGCTGCGGTGTCCGGCAATCAGATAGGAATTATCCGAGCCAAATTTAAGAATGTACTTCTGTAACAGATTTTGCTTGTCCTTAACTGAAATTTTATTGCCGTCGTTGTCGGGCAAATTCAGTTTGGCGTTTTGAAAATCTGTTACAGTTGGATTTGCGGCTACCTTTGCCGTTGCAGCTACAAGTATTGCGCTTAAAATTTTTTTGAATCTTGATTTCATACGCGAATTTATTTTTTGGAGTTAATATTCCATTGTGTAAAATTCACCTGACTTTCAACTGCTCTTTCCATACTGTCTGGTAAAGCAGGAAAGAAATCAATGTCGGTAATCATTTGCATATCTTCCACGCTCATTGCGTAAGTAGATAATGGTTTGCGTCCACTCTCATTGGCAAACATAAAAGCAATAGCAGTCCAATTATCATTATCGTTTTGCAAAAGAACTTTGAAAAAAGCATCAGGAATAGCCACATTGTTACTGCCGATTGTTTTGGGTTGTTTGGAAACAATGGGTCCGCAAACAACATAGATATTTCCTTTTTGCGAAGCTAACGCTCGCACTTGCTCTTCCAAATCTTTCCAAATGCCGCTATTCAAATTTTTGTTTTGCGGACAGATATTTGAAAGATAAAAAGATTCTTTCATTGCTTGTTCGCTCCATTTCATATCGCCCGCCGGTGCCATGTGTCCTCTGTCCCAACCGGAATTTTTATAATCATCTGTTGTTGCAGACTGTCCGTATTTTACTTCAGGGTCGGGAATGAAATTATTGCCACGTGGAATTACCCCTTCAACTTCTTCCTTTGTAAGTTCATAAGCCACCCAATTAGGAATTTTCCAATCGGAATTATAACTTACCGTATAGCCGATATGATTGATAATTTGCTCCTGCCTGCCTGCAATTTTTGCAGGAATTTCTATTTTCTCAACAACTGCATTTTCTGTTTGGTTTTGTGTTTTATCTGTTTGCGTTGCAGCCAAACAAACAGTAAGCACAAATCCTACCGCTATCAGAATTAAATTGACTTTTATGGATTTTGAAGTTTTACTCATAATCATTATTTGTTACATTGGAATATCAATAGTACATATTTCAGAAAGTTTTTCGTCTGTTAAATCAACTTCTTTCGATAAGCGGTTTGCCTGTCTTTCAATAGTTTTTTCAAACAAATTTCTGACAAAACGCGCATTGCCAAAGTTTTTGTCTTTGTTAGCAACTTTATTTGTAAAATATTCTTTTAATGGAATTTCAGCATCTTTTGAAATTTGGTAATCAAATTCTTTTGCATGTTTCTCAAAAATTTGATACAATTCTTCGGCGGAATAATCGGGGAACTCAATGTAACGATTAAAACGTGATTGCAATCCCGGATTTGAATCTATAAAATCTTGCATCTCTTTTGAATATCCCGCAAGAATTACAACAAGACGGTCGCGATTATCTTCCATTCGTTTGAGCAGAGTTGCGATTGCCTCTTTGCCATAATCGTTTTCGCTTTTGGAAATTAGGGAATATGCCTCATCAATAAATAAAACGCCGTCTAATGCCGTATCAATAATTTTGTTGGTTTTTACAGCCGTTTGCCCTACATATTCGGCAACCAAACCTGAACGGTCAGTTTCAACCAAATGACCTTTGGCAAGTATGCCCAAACTTTTATAAATATCGGCGACAATACGCGCAACGGTTGTTTTTCCTGTCCCCGGATTGCCTGTAAAAACGCAATGATACGATACGGAAGAAGTTTTTAAACCTTTTGCCTCTCTTGTTTGCTGAATTTTAATAAAGTTTGTCAGCGTTTCAATTTCTTCTTTTACAGAATCTAATCCGATTAACGATTTGAGTTTTGTTGTTTTTGGTCTTATTTGTTTTGCCTGTTTTATATCGGATTTCGTTTCTTTTTCTTCGTTATTAGAAATCACAATGTTTCCATTGATTGGCAGTTTTTGCGACAAATTCAAAATTTTACTTAACCATTCTGCTTCGGTGCTATTTACCGTGCCATCTGCTTTTGCAGTTAATGAAGCGTAACGATACAGCATAACCAGATATTTTTGCCGCAAATCAGTATTGTAATCGCCTAAAAGTTTGGAAATTAAAAATACTTCGTCAATGGATTGATTTGTACCAATCGAAGTAATTAGTTGTTGTACAACATCCTCCACTGATTCGCACAAACTGTCATTCATTACAATTTTAAGTCTGTCAAAATCAAATTTGTCCAAACCGTTTGTGCGGCAAAAGAAATAAAACAACCCAAAACCTTCTTTATTTTTGCAATTCAATTTGTGTCCTAAATCAATAAAACATTTGGTCATATCAAGCAAAAACAACGTTCTGATTTGTTCTGTTACATTTGAATCACTGCCGTTTATGGTAATTTTTAGGTTTGTATTTTCTTTGAAAACTTTTATAAAATTGTTGTCTTTGGAAAGTTGCTCGAATAAAGCAACTATTTTCTCAATTTCTGGAACGATTGTAGTAAAATATCCTCTTGTAACAGATTTGTCGGAATAAGAGTTTGTGTTGTATGATTTTGTTGGGCTTTTTGGTTGTTCTATGATTGTCTCTGTTTTTGCGATATTTTCTTGCTCATTCTCGATTTCTTCTTTTTTTGTTCGCGTGGCAATTTTTACAATCACAACCGCTATTGCAAAAATTATTCCCCAAGTTATGCTAAAAGCAAAAACTCCGAGCGCAGTAAAAATCAATACTATCCAAGTAAGTATCAATCCGCCTTGCATTAAACAACCATTATTATTTGTCATATTGTTATTCTATTTCTTTCCCGCAATGCGGGCAAATATGATTTTCTTTATTTTTTCGTTTTTGAAATTCGTCCGAAAATCCGGAAGCCAAAATACCCGCAGGTAATGCAAACATTCCAATTCCCAAGATAGCAATAAAAGCCGTTAGAAATTTACCAATTACGGTTATCGGAAAAACATCGCCATAACCTACTGTTGTCAATGTAGTTACACACCACCACATTGTGGCAGGAATACTTGAATATTTATCGGGTTGAGCCTGATTTTCGGCAAAATACATAAAACTCGAAGCAACAATTATCAACGACACTGTAATTACCAAACACAAAATCAATTCTTCTTTCTTCGATTTGAAAACATTGGAAATCAATTTTGTTGCATTCAAGTATCGTCCTAATTTGAAAATCCGTAAAAATCTGAATAAACGCAAAATACGGACAACTCGTAAATCAACACTTGTAAAGGGCAGGTAGAATGGCAGAAACGCAAGCAAATCCATTAACGCATCAAATGAGAAAATCCATTTTAGCCGTCCAATAATCGGGCGTTTATATTTCGTTTCATAAGTGCAAGCCCACAGGCGCAATAGGTACTCGATAGTGAAAACATAAACCGAAAATCTCTCAAATACCTTGAAACAAAGATTATACGAATTATAAACATCATCAACCGTTTCAAGAATAACGGCTACGATATTCAATGAGATAAGCGTTACAAGAAAATAATCCACAACCTTATCCCACCTTCCGTTGCCTTTGGCGGGATTGAGCAACAAATAAATTCTATATTTCAGATTTTTGTACATCTCAACTATTCCTTTATGTGCTTTATTACAATATTCAACGCTTTGCCTGCCAACTCTTTTTCGTCTTCTATCGCTTCAATAATCCTGTCGGCAATCCAAAGGGTTAAAAGCTCTTTTTCATCTGCTTGTAAAAATTCCGCAATAACAGGAATATATTCTTTCCTTGCTCGCCGCTCGCCTTTTTCTATTTTGCAGTAAGAGGCGGTGTCAATATCTAATGCAGCAGCCAATTTCCGCAATGGCAGCCCCTGTTCTTTCCGCAACTGTTCTATTCGTTCATTAAACATCATATCTTTGAAGTTTATTGTTTTGTAATTTTGCGACAAAGGTATAGATTTTTTATGAATGGTACCTATTTTCCCAAATATTTCCTCTCAAATTTCTCCGTCAATTCCACAATTTTTTGATTGATTGTAACCAATTCTATCGTTGCCTTTTCCTGCCTATACAGCATAGCTAACGCCATTTTCTCTGTAAAAGCAGTTTTAAGATGCTTAACGACCTGATTATAATTCACACCGATTGCTCGAAACTGAGAATGGAAAGTTGTCAATCGCATATAGTAATCCATTGCTGCCTTGTCAAATTTTACATACTTGATTTCACGTTTGAGCAGACAGATTTTAATAAATTTTGCTATATCTGCCTTTCAATCCGTTTTATCCAGCATTGCCCGGAACTGTGCGTTTTCAGCATCGTTTAAGCTAAATGAATAGCGATGCGTACATGGGTCTGTCTTTTTCGGGCGACCGCCCAAATTTCTGCTTGTATTCATATTTTCAAATTTATTTGTTCGATTTTATTGTAAAAATGCCGACTTTGGAGGTAATTTCTGCAAGGGGTTTTGCGATGCACAGAAGGTTCTGTGCAGCACAAAACACAACTTGCCATGTGCCAATGCACATGAGCATCTTCGATGCCGAAGGTAAAATAGACTGTACACAGTAAATACATTGTACTGACTACATACAGTTTACATCTTTCTCCATTGTTCTACATCTTCTTTGTAAGTTTCAAGAAAGTTTCGGGCAAGGTTTTCGACTAATCCCGACACGCTCATGCCTCGTTCGCCAAACAGCCGTACAATCCTGTCCAAGTCATCGCGAATTGTTTCACTGATAAAAACCGGCTTGCGATTTTCAATTTTGGGTGTTTGTCCTACCTTACCGAAGCAAACCACTGCAAACCACTGCAAACCACTGCAAACCACTGCCACTTACCTTATTCCCAAATCAACCATAAAATGTATTACAAGCCTGAAGATGTGGAACGAGTTTTGAACCAATTAAAAAATAAACTGTATGGAAAATGAAGTTATCACAAAAGACCATGAAATGGTAAAATCGTTTTTCTTTTCATTGGAACGTATACTTGATGGCATTGAGTATGTAGTCGATAATTACAAGCTATCGTTGAATGGAGAACGCTATTTAACCGACAGGGAAGTCTCGGAACGATTGAAAGTGAGTCGCCGAACTTTGCAGGATTACCGCACGGAAGGAAAGATTCCTTATTATCAATTAGGTGGAAAGATACTTTACAGAGAAAGCGATATTGAAAAGATGTTGAATGAAAACTATTTCAAAGCGTTTGAATAATTGTTGGCTTTGTCATCTTGTAAACACCCATCATAATGAAAGAATAAATAAGACAAGGCTTTTGCCGAAAATACACTTTCAACGAAAGGAAGATTTTCGGCAAAATTCATTTCAGCCTGGATGTTTTATTCTGCAATATATCTTTGTTTACAAGAATGATAAAGCCTAATTCAGATTTATTTCCCTTTCATATTATTGCTGACTTTGGCTACAAAAACCTCAAACAGTCGGGCAATCTCATGTTCGGACATCCAAACCATTCCATTTTCGACAGTAATATTTACTCTGTTTTCACTGATTATTATTCCCCCTCGTTTCATACGGCTTGATTATTAGATTGATAAACATTTGCAAAATAACTTTCTACATTCGCCATATCCCGCATAATGGAACTGTCCAACACTTTGGCATAATGCTGTGTCATCTTCGTATTGGAATGTCCCAGAATTTTGGCAACATTTTCCATTGACACATTATTGGCAAGAAAAACCACTGTTGCCGCGGTATGTCGGGCAACGTGTGTGCTGAGTTTCTTTGTAATCCCACATAAATCAGCAATTTCCTTCAAGTAGGCATTCATCTTTTGATTACTCATTACAGGCAGTAGAACATCGTTTTTAATACAGTAGGGATGGTCTTGATATTTTTCAATCAGCCTTTGCGCTACCGACAAAACGGGAATATTGCACATATTTCCGGTTTTCTGGCGGTTTTTACGAATCCACATTGCACCGTTATTGGCCTTTATCAAATGATTGGGTGTGAGTTGTTTTACATCAATAAAGGCAAGACCTGTGAACGCGCAAAACACAACAATATCTCTCACTTGCGCCAAACGTGGAATAGAAAAATTCTTGTGTATCAGTATTTCCAATTCTTCCTGTGTCAGAAATTCGATATTTGTTTCCTCGTGTTTAAACTGGATTCCAAAGAACGGGTCTTTCCTTATCCAGTCGTTTGCCATTGCAATTCGGATAACCTTTTTCAGGTTCTTGAGATGTTTCAAACTCAAATTTTGTTGGCATTTCCGTACCGTTTTCAGGTAAAAATCAAAATTGCTAATAAACTGACCGTTAATTTCGCTCAACAAAATATCATCCTTCCCATAACTATGTTTCATGTATTCCTGCAAATGAGAAAGTGAAGTGTCGAATTTCTCCACCGTTGATTCCGTAAAATCAATACCGATAAGAGCGCGGCATTTCTTGTTATGCTCTTTATATACTTCAACCAATGTCTTACTGTTTTCATCTTTACCGTAGTAACGGTCTTTGATTGCATTGGCGGTTACTGCCTTTCCGTCGATTTCCAATTCCCTGTGGATTTGATAAATCCTCGCCTTGACTGTTTCAAGGTAATGATTCAATTCCCTGTCCCAATGGTTTTTACCTGTACTACATTCTTTCGACTGATTCCACAAACGAATTGGAATACTGCGCTTAACCATAACCTCCACTACCTGTCCCTGCACGGTAACCCGCATACAGATAGGCGCTTCCCCATTTTTGAGAAGCTTCGATTTCTTGATAATGTACAACACGCTGAATGTTGATTTTTTTACTCTGTTCATACGCTTGAAAGTTTAATAAATTAATGATATAAAATTACTTTTTCAAGCTCATATAAACGATAAGCAAAATGCTGTGAATCAACGAATAATAATCCAATTCGTGGGAGTTTTTCAGGCTTTGGAAAGTCCCACGAATTCGCAAGAATCGACGTAGTCAATTAACCCGTGAGAATGATTCTCCGTTTTAAAAAGGTAAGTTAGAAAAACGAAGGTATTGCATGTCAAAAACAAAACACCCAATTTTACATTTTTGGGTGTAAAATTGGGTGTTGATTTTGCAACTAACTGATAATCAGTCTTGTTTGCGGTATGGACGGGGTAAGAACTAACCATCCATATTTCCGTATAAATCAATATGTTATATACTTCGTGAAATTCCTCTGTAACGAATTTGTAACGCACTTTTTTGACCTTAGAATGTATCAATTTGTCCGTCTTAGTCCGTCATAGCTTTCGGGTTCAAATCTAAGCATTATATTTTACACCACCAAATATTTGATAATAAATAAATTATTTTCTTTGTGCAAGGTGCAAGCCTATTATATAAATAGGCTTGCACCTTGCACAAAGAAAATTCCGGATAAACAACCAACAGCCTGAAAAACCTGAAAAAATAAAAGGATGAATTTTATTTTTTCAGGTTTTGTTCTTTATCTTACTAATTAATATACACTTAAAAGCACAACTATATCGAAGTATGTATTCCCGGCACACGTAAAACAGCCTTAAAAATCACTATAAACAGCTACAAAACAACAATATAGCAATCGTGTTTTTATCATCCATAAAAATGGAGACAAACTTTAACATTTGAGGTAAATTGCTTTTACACAATAATTTGAAACGAAAAATCAATACATACTATATACATACTATGCAAATCTATTTTGCCACGTTATAGACCTTTGTCAAAAATTTACAAATGATGGAAGTGATAACATTTGACAGCAAGGCATACAAAGATTTGATAACAAAAATTGAAAGGATTGCCGACTTTGTTTTGAAAAAAGAAACCGCTCCGGACAAGGAAGAAGAAATCTGGCTGGACAGTCTTGAAGTCGCCGACCTTCTCCGTATCAGTACAAAAACGCTGCAACGGCTACGGAAAGAAAATTTAATCAGCTATACTGTCCTTCGGGGAAAATGCCTGTACAAGTTTTCGGAGATTGAAAGGGGATTGAATGAACGGTTAATCACGTGCGAACCCAAAAATTTAGCGGAGTTTCGCCGAAATTACATGCTTCAAAATGGGATTAAATAAAGAAACTATACTAAGGGCAACGGACAAAGGCCTCTCCGTGTTCCGGCATTTTATTCCTGTCCCTTTTCAGACGGGGAAAAATTTCCTGAACCCCCTCTATGAGGATAAACACGCTTCCTGCAATATTTTCCTTGACCGAAAACACGACTGTTACCGCTTGAAAGATTTTGGTAACGATGAGTGTTCGGGCGATTGCTTTGCCTTTGTCGGCAAACTGACCGGACTGGATTGTACGAAAGAGTTTGTTCAAATCATGGAAACAATCAACCATGAATTGCATTTGGGGTTATCAGGCGACAACGATTATCATCCGGTAGTGAAAGCAGTACGGCAGCTGCCGGTTGCACAGCCGACTGTGCCTGTCCGGAAATCACGTCCCTATGCTGTCGTGCAAAAACAATTTTCGGTGCCGGAACTTGCCTGGTGGAAACAGTACGGCATCACGGAAAAAACGCTCCAAAATTTTCAGGTATCTTCATTGAGCCGTTTCGACAGCGAAAACAAGGACGAAAAACCGTTTTATTTCCTTTCTTCCGAAAAGGAGCCGGTGTATGGCTATGTCAGGAAACAATACATTAAAATCTATCGCCCGATGTCGGAGATACGGTTTTTGCAGGCAGGCAATATTCCTGAACATGCCTGTTTCGGACTGGAGCAATTACCCGCCAAAGGCGATTTGCTTTTTATTACCGGCGGCGAAAAGGATGTAATGGCGCTTGCCGCCCACGGTTTTCATGCCATCTGCTTTAATTCGGAAACGTCTAATATTCCGCTTGAAACAATTCACAAACTCTCCTACCGGTTTAAACATATCGTCCTGCTTTTCGACATGGATAAAACGGGAATGGAGAGTTCTGAAAAACAGGTGCAACATTTAAGCGCCTATGAAGTAAAAAGGCTGCTTTTACCTCTTTCCGGCACAAAAGCGGAAAAAGACGTGTCGGATTATTTCCGGCTCGGCAATACGCCGGACGACTTGATAGATTTATTCATTCATCTGTTGGATACCCTTTACAGTGAAACCATGTCGGCTTTAAAATCCTGCGAAGTCGATTTGAACAATCCCCCACCTGTTGCACAAATGATTATTTATACCGGGGATGTGCCGCTTGGCACACAAGGCAATTTGCTTTGTGTGACCGGCGGGGAAGGCACCGGCAAAAGCAATTATGTTGCCGCCTTGATTGCCGGGGCGGTCAGGCAGCCGGGAACGGAAATAGATATGCTTGGCGTGACAGTCAGCGAAAACCGGCACGAAAAAGCCGTGCTTTTTTATGATACGGAACAGTCGGAAGTGCAGATTTACAAGAATATCAACAATCTGCTGCGGCGCGGCAAACAATTGGCCAAGCCCGATTATTTCCGGGCATACAGCCTGACCGGAATGTCCCGCAAAGAACGGTTGCAAGCCATTGTGCAAAGCATGGACAGGCACCATTATCAATATAAAGGTATTCAAATGGTTGTGATTGACGGTATTGCCGACCTGATAAAATCCGCCAACGACGAAGCGGAAAGCATCGCCGTCATAGAGGAACTGTATCGTTTGGCGGGAATTTACAATACCTGCATCGTGACGGTATTGCATTTTGTGCCCAACGGATTAAAACTCCGGGGGCATTTGGGTAGCGAGTTGCAGCGCAAAGCGGCTGCCATCCTTTCCATCGAACAGGATAACGACCCTGCCGTATCGGTGGTTAAAGCCCTGAAAGTGCGTGACGGCAGCCCGCTTGACGTCCCAATCATGCAATTTGCATGGGACAAGGATGCCGGAATGCACGCTTACCTGGGCGAGAAACCCAAAGAAGCCAAGGAAAAACGCAAGGAAGACGAGTTGGTTTCCATTGCGAGGGATATTTTCGCCCGAAAGCAATTCCTTACCTACGTGGAATTATGCGAACAGTTGCAGGAATTGCTTGACGTAAAAGAGCGGACGGCAAAAAGTTATATCAAGTTTATGCGGGAAAAGGAGATTATCCTCAAAGACCCGTCCAACCAGAGTTATTTCATCATCGGGATTTTATAAATAATTATTATGCATATAGACAAAGAAGTTTTTGAAACATGGATGCGGCGCATCATGGAACGTTTCGACCATTTGGAAAAGGGTGAGAGTCGGAGTAAGAAACAATACGGCCTGCCCAAGGGTGAACACCTTTTGGATAACCAGGATATTTGCCAGCTGCTCAATATCAGCAAGCGGACGCTTCAGCGGTATCGAACGCTCAAACAGCTTCCCTACCACACCATTTACCACAAGACCTATTACAGGGAAAGTGAGTTGCTGGCATTCATCAAAAACCATTTCGACGATAAGGATTTCATGAAAGGCAATAAAAATAACGAAAACAATACAGAATCATGAGTTACATTTTAATTGAAGAAAACCTGTTCCGGTCATTGATGGGACGGGTGTTAAACCAGCTGGCAGACGTTAAATATCAATTTTCCGAAACGGATTATTGGATGACGGGTAAAGAAGCCTGCGAATTTTTGAATATCTCGCAAGGCTTGCTGAATGCTTTACGAAAAAATAATATCCTGTTCCATTGCAGAATAAAGGAAATCTACCATTACAAACGGGCAGAGGTTTACAGGATGAAAACCGATATGGACAGGGAGCTTGTTGAAAGCGGAGCCATTTTGGGCGATTGCCGGATAATCAATTCGGAGGCAGAGGCGATACAGGTTTCATAGAAAAACGATGCTCATAAAAATATTCGCCTGAAAAGGATAAGCAACTCTGTTTTTACTGTTTGATAATCGGGAAGTTTACCGTTGCCAATCTGATGTTCCAGACTGTTTTTCCATGCCGCTTTTAAAGTCCTGTCGTTATCTTCGTTGACAAGTTGGTCAATGCCTGTAAACGAAAGTCCCTTATAAGCGGTTTTTATCTTAAAAGCATCCACTACCTTCTGCCAATCAATGTCTTCCATATACTTGCTCAAATACCATATATCGTAATAATCGCGGGGCGCAGTATAGGAACGCTGTCTCAACGCCCGAATTTTTTCGGCAAGCACTTCATGAATGTTGTAAACGGGAACATTCGTCGCATTTTCCGTAAGCCGGTCGCTGTACGGATGGCTGATATTTTTCAATTCCGCATCAAAAATCATTGTTTCATAAAGAATTATCTCTATCTTAATATTTGTGAGCCAACGCGAAGGTTCAGGCGGCTGCTGGTCTTTCCTGTGGTCAGCCCCCCAATATTTTATTCGTGCGGCATAGCCTGTACGTTTATTGTTAAACAGCAATTCTTCAACGGATTGAATGTACAGAGGCATTTCCGTACGATTTTCTACCAGCGATACGATTTGTTGCAACAGTGAGAGGTCGAAAACAAAAGAATCACTGAGGGAAGTAAAATCAAGGTCTTCTGAAAATCTATAATCAGCTATCCTGCATTTCTTTAAACATGTACCACCTTTGAATATGAGGGTTTTACGACATTCGGGAATGGAATATATGGCATCAATGAAATGCCCCAAGACCCAATCTTTGTCTATTGTACTCGTTTTCACGTTTTTTTCGGTAGCCAACCGGTTTATTTCATTTTTACTTATCATGTTCAGTAAGGATTTTGTATGATTGCCCTGATTGCTTCTTTGGATATGTTTAACCTTAAATTCCAGTCGCTTATGATTTCGCCTTTTTTATTCCCGAAAGGGTCAAACAAATTACAGGTACGGTTTACTTTTGTTCGCGCAAATGCAGTAAACGTTTCCAAACTTTTCTTTTCCAACAGTTCAGCTAAAAAGCCGATTCGCTTGATTACTGCTATATTATTGATTTTCTGACAGTAATCTGTCAATTTACCGGCATCTAATGTCGCCTGTGCGAACGCCCGGATAAGCTCTGCATATCCTCCGCTGTACTGTGGTAAATCAAAGCAATCAACAATCGTTTTTTCAAGGTCTGTAACCGGATACTTGTAATTTCCGTATCCGTTGTAAATTATTCCTGTTCTTTTTTGCACAGCTACTTTGATAAAACGATAGTGCGTTCCCATAACAGTTACCGGATTCTTCTTTAATGTAGTTTGAACAAAAATTGTATTGGGGAATTGTTCAGTCAATCCGTACAGGTGCAAAGCAGACCAATAAGCTATCGTTCCGTCCGGAACAATAAATGTGCCGGTTACATGTTCATCCCTGAATGTACTGCGGCAATATTTTCCCCGTTCTATGCGATACACAAAATCTTTCCGGACAAGATTCTCGATAATTTCGTTCAATGTCTTTGTTCCCCTGCCTGTGAAATCCCGGACAGCATCAAGTGTAAACAGCTGTATTTCCTCATTGTCCAGATATTTGAGAAACTCCATCTGCTCTACGGTAAGCGACTTTGTTATTTGGGTACCTTTTGCCATTTTTCATATTTTGTGGTAAAATAAACCCCTGAAAACTGGGGTTTTCTTACTACGATTTATGATGCAAAGATAATACATTTTTTTTGTTATATATAAAAATATTCGTACCTTTACAACGCTCATCTGAATCAGAAAGAGTTTCAAGGCTCGGTTTATCAAGACATAAATCGAGCCTTGCGTTTTAGAAAAGTTCTTTTTTCATATCTTTATGCCTTTTGCAGGCGATGCAATGACAAGCCTGTCGCCCATCGTTTCTTTCACTTCCCGAAATTCTTTGTGTACAATATCTTGCGGTTTTGATTTACCGGTAAACAATGCGTGTATTTGTTCTATGGCGATATTCTTTTCCTCTTTCGGAGAAACGAATTGCGGCTTTGCCTCATTGTTTTTTGCTGCAACCGGAGCAGGCACGTTTTCAGGCTCGTCATCCGGCTTTCCTTCGCTTTGCTCAATGGGCTTCAACGACAACTGTATCTGCCGTTCCAGGGCGGTTAAATCGCCTTTCAGGACTTTCAATTCGTCTTCCCTGCGCCACGTTCCATCCACCACTTCCTTGAGTACCGGAACGTCTTTTGTTATTTTTTCGTTATCGGCCTGATACCTGTTCAGCAGTGCGGGCATGGATTCCAAGGCATGGAGCAAATTCATGGATGCCGTCTTCGGGTCGTTTGCCAATATGCCGTTATTGTACTTGTACAGTACTTCGCCCCCGCCTTTGGCAAAGAAACGGTTTTGCACCAAATCAAAACCGTCCTTGTTGCTTGTTTCGGTTTTTACCAATAACGTAAAACCGTAGAGGGAGCCGACAGGTTCCGGTATGCCATGTGTCCGCGCATTGTCGGCTATCTCATTCAGTTTCTTGCCAATCAGTTGAGGATTACTACCGGTAACACCGTCCAACAGGACAGGGTTCAGCATGTTTTTATCATTATCGTATTGCACACGGCTTTTGAACGCTTCCATATCTCCGGTTATGCGGTTTATCAAACTGTTGTTCTTTTCTACGGTTTGTAAAATATTTTCCAACTTGTAGCGGGAAGACGATTTACCGCGCATAAACGCTTGACGTTCGCTTTCCAGTCCGGCTACTTTTTTCTCCAAGCGAGCCTTTTCCATCAATTCGGTGTTGCCGGACAGTATGGCGACGTATTCCGAAAAATTCATGCCGCTTTTTTCGTCCAGACTGCCCTCGTCAATGGTACGCGAACCCAGGGTATTGCTTTTTAGCTGGCTGATAAACAGCTGTTTGTTGTGAAGCAGACCGAATTTATAGGCATCGAGCGATTTTTCTACGGCGTAGAAGACAACATCCACCTTGTTGCCTGCATACAGTTTGGCTACTTCGTTGCCTTTGCGGATAGCCCGGCCCTCCCGCTGTTCCAATGCCGACGGCACCCACGGCGTATCCAAATGATGGACGGCTACCGCCCGCTTTTGTGCGTTTACGCCCGTGCCGAGCATTTCGGTTGAACCGAACAGCACCCGGACATTTCCATCGTTCATGCCCTTAATCATTGTCTTTCGGGCGTTTTCCGTTTTACATTCCTGTATAAAGCGGATTTCATGGGCGGGAATGCCGTAGTCTTCTACCAATTTCCGTTTTATCTCGCTGTAAACGTTCCACTGTCCAGGCTTGTACGTGCCTAAATCACTGAAAACAAATTGAGTACCCTTGTGTTCATCATATTTCTTATAATAATCCGCAATTAATTTTGCACAATGATTGGCTTTATTGTCGATATGGTCGCCGAAGCGTTCGGGGTCAACCATGCGCATATCGAGCGACATTTTACGTGCGTAGTCTGTTGCTATCAACATTTTAGCCTTTTCTTCCTTTTCTGAAAGCGGGGCACGAAACAAAAGTGTGCCATCTCCATTTTTGGCAAAAGCCACTAATCGTTCGGTAAAAGCCTGCTGGTCGGGCGTTGGCGGGATATTGTGCAGGATTTCGTTCTTCTCCGGACGGTCGATGCCAATATCGGCAGCCGTGCGGTAATCGCATATTTCGTGATAGAAACTGGCCAGTTCCGGCACTTTGATAAAATAGCGAAACCGTTCTTTTTGAGCGATTTCGTTCGTAACCGAAAATTCATAGTCAATCGTCTTTTTGGCAAATATCGCCGCCCATGCATCAAAGGTGGTAATGCCCTGCCGTTCCAATTCTTTTGGACGTAAATATTTGAACAGCAGATATAATTCGGTCAGGGAATTGGAAATGGTTGTACCTGAAAGAAAGGTTGCGCCAAGGTCTTTTCCGGTGCGCTCCTGAATGGTGCGGATGGCAAAAAGCATGTTGAGTGCCCGTTGTGAACCCTCGGAATTGCCCAGTCCGGCTACACGGTCGTGGCGGGTGGTAAAAGTCAGGTTTTTGAATTTATGGCTTTCGTCCACCAGCAGATGGTCAATTCCTGTCATCTTAAAATCGGTTGCATCGTCTTGGCGTCCGGCAATTTCAAAAGCGACGGTTTTCAATTTGGCTTCCAAATTCAGTTGCCGTTTGATTACCCCCTTGACCATCCCGTTCGACACCTCGCTGCCTTGCCGTTTAAGGACTGCCAAATTCTCCTCTACGCTGTCCAGTTCAGCCTGCAAAATTTCCTGCTGTATTTCCGGCGACTGGGGCATCATTCCGAATTGTTCGTGTGTCAAGATAACGCAATCCCATTCATTGTTTTTGATTTGATTGAAAATTTTCATCCGGTTTTTCGGGGTAAAATCCTCCTTGCCGGGGTATAAAATTTTGGCATCGGGATAAGCGGTGCAAAAAGTCTGCGCTATTTCGTGGATATTCGCTTTCAGGCCTACAATCATAGGTTTGTTTGCCAAGCCGAGGCGTTTCATTTCAAAAGCGCCGCAACACATGATAAGGGTTTTTCCGCCGCCGACTTCGTGGTCGCAGATAGCCCCGCCGTTGAGCTTCATCATCCATACGGCATCTTTTTGACTTTTATATAAATCCCTGATGCCCAAACCTTTCAAATCCAGTCCGGGGAATGTTTGATGGCTGCCGTCGTATCGGGGGCGCACAAAACAGTTGAAAGTCCGGTTATACAGGCTTGACAGGCGGTCTTTAAACTCCGGCGACTGTTCCCTCAGCCAATCCGAAAATCCGGCCCGCATTTCATCAATTTTGCTGTTTGCCAACTGGATGGATTCGCTGTCCCTTACCTTAACTTCCTTGCCGTCAACCTTTACTTTTTTGGTAATGTCGGGCGAAGTGTTTTGCAGGGCGTGTTTCATCAATGTGATGCCGTCGAAAGTTCGCCGTTGCGCCTTGACGGCATACCGGTCATTTATTTTTGCATTGCGCTTGCCGGCGCCGACACTGTATTCGTCCCTGCTTTGGGCGTAATGAATATTGACATCCGTATCAAAAAGACAGGAAGCGTATTTGTTATAAATGCCTGCCGGTATCCACCGTTCTCCCAAGTTAAAATCAAGGTCGTCAAAGGCTATCGGTTGCGGTGCGGCGTTATGCAATGCATCAAGCGACTGCCGTGCGGCTTCGTGTCCGGGGTTGCGTTCAATGAACTCCTCCACATGCTCCGCCTTGGAGATAACATTCCCGCTCACAAATTTATCGGCTGCCTCGTAGCCGCCAATCATCGGATTGAAATAGATGCTGCCTTTCAGTTCTTCGAGTATGTCCTCGTTTTTTCCGCCCGTTAAGGATGCCATATAAGCGAGATTCACGCCTGCATATTTGTTGAGCGATGCGGCAAGGGCTTCCCTTGCATTGCCGGTGTGGGTGATTTCGTTGGCATTGAACGCCACGGGGCGGTCGAAAATATCTGCTTTGACCGGTACGCCGCCGGTAAAACGCTCAAGCGAAAGGATTTCCACTCCCCCGGCATCCATCTTGACAAGGTCAAGATTGCGTTTATCATTGAGCACCCCGAAGCGTTCCCTGAAATCATCATAAAGCCGGTTCAGCATTTCACGCAGTGCGGGATTGGCTTCCAGCCGTTCGGCTTCATTTTTGTACAAGTGATGGTAGGTGTCGCGTATTTCAATATAGAGCGATGCCTTTTGTTTTTGCAGTACCGGCAGTTCCAACGGGTTGAACATGGGCTGCAAGCCTTTCAGGTTGCGCAGGTAGCCGATGCGGTTATCCTCTCCCGACAGAAGCGTGCCTTCCCTGTAATGAGGCAATATGCCGGTAATAAACGGCACCGGTTTCATCCGTTCCGCCCTGGCTTCTTCTTCACGTTTCAGCCGCGCCTCCCGTTCCACAGGCGTTTCGGGCGGCGGCGATGGACTGCTAAACAGGTCGCGCCACTCCCTTTGAGCCGTTTTGTCTTTCTTTTTCCGGGATTTGGGCTTTTTGATTTGGGTGCGTTCCTCCGCCGAAAAGCCGAAAAGGTCGTAAAGGCTAATCAACGGTTCGGGTTGCGGAAGAATTTCCGGGGCTGCCACTTCAGCAACCGGCGGTTTATTTTCGATTGCAGTGGTATTGTTTTCCACAGTCAGACCGGGTAAAACCGTTTCCTCAACCGGAATTTGCTGTAAAACAGGTTCTTTCCAAAATTGCGGTTTTTTTGCCGCGTTCAATATCCCGTCCATTTCCTCATAATCTTCGGCGGTAAGTTCATCGGTCGCTGTTTGCTGTTCTTGCTTTTGTACTTGTTCCTGCTTTTCGGGGGCAAACGCAATATAGCGGTCATAATCAAGGTATTCGGACGTGTCGTCAAAGAGTTTCAGCCACAAATCGGCGGCAATGCCTTCTTCCCCGCCTTTATGGGTAAACACCATAGCGGGTTTGCCGTAAGGGTCGGTATCAAGTTTGTAACCGGTATGTACTACATTATCAAATGTTTGGAATGTGTTATTGACCTGAATGCCGTTCGATAGTTTACGGGATTCAATAAAGTCCCGCTGTCTTTCGGAAAGATTGTCGCCGCTTTTGGCATTGCGTTGTAAGACAATCAGGTCGCTGCCCACTTCCGTACCGGCGCTGTCAACAAAAAGATTGTTGGGCAACCGGATAGCGGAAACCAAACCGCACCTGTCCATCAGCCATTCCCTTACGGGACGGTTTTGCTCGGAGTTCATCACGCCTTGCGAAGTGATGAACGCTACAATACCGCCTTCGCGCACATTATCCACCGATTTCATAAAGAAATAGTTATGGATACTCTTTGCGGCCAACTGCCGCGCCGGATCTTTGTGCGCAGTGAAAAAAGGGTCGAATACCGCTACATCGCCGAAAGGAATATTGGAGGCAGCCACATCATAGTAGCCGGAATATTTCGGCTCTATCGTTTCATATCCGGCCGCATGGACTTTATCGTTTGGATATAAATGGCTCAGGATTTTTCCTGTAAGCAAATCTTTCTCAAAACAGGCCGTTTCACATTCGGGGGCAATGTTTTTGAAAGCACCGGCAAATACGCCTGTTCCTGCCGAAGGGTCAAGCAAGCGTTTCGGGATAATACCGTTTTCCCGCAAAACGGATGCCAAGGCATCTGCTACTGTTTTCGGGGTATAAAAAGCGGTCAGGATGGAGCTTTTAAGACTGCCGAGATACCGCTTGTATTCCGCTTCATCTTCGGACGATTCCCGCAACACTTCGTGCAGTTCCGTAACCAGGGGAAACAGTTCCGCATCCGTTTTGTTCCATGAAAGGACATCTGCCGGAGTGGATGCCGGTTTCAGGATGGCTTTGATGCCGCCAAAGCCGGAATATTTGGCTAAAATTTCGCGTTCTCCGGCTGTGGCGGGTCGTTTTTCCCTGTCAAGGGAAAAAGCTGTTTTTATGGCATCAATATTTTCCCGGAGATGCACCTTTTTATTGTATGCCATCTTCGAGGAGTATTTGAATGGTTCCGGTCAGTTCCGTATATAACAGGTAATATTCCGGCGTTTCGGCGAAATCATCCGACAAGCTGTATTTTTCCAACACCCTGCTACAAAGCGGCAATAACAGTAATGCGGCTTCGCGGGCATCGTCTTCCGGTATTTCGGCGGCAAACTCGTTCCAGATAATATTGACAATGGTATTATAGGGAGAGAAAAGCAGTTCACGGTAGAGTTCGACGTTTGCCAATTCTTCCGCGCGGTTGTGCGGCAGTCCGTCCCTGATGGCATTGCTGTATGCTTCGGTGGCCGTTTCCACACAGGCGGCAATAAATGCCGCATCGTTTGCCAATAAGGGATGGCTGTCTATAAGATAGGATTTGAGGGACAAACCGAAATAAGATAATTCTTCCGGTTCCTTTTTAGTTGTTTTACGCATGACTTGGATTTTTTAGTGATTGATAAATTGGGAAAAACAGATTTAGAAAGGCGCTCCGGTATCCCACCGAAGCGCCAACCACTAAAAAATCCGTTGTCAAAACAATTAAAAACCATCCATGACAGGGAAATTTTCAGTGGTAAAGATAGTCTTTTTATTTGAATTTCCGTTTTCCGCCCGGTTTGGGAGAAAATTGAAAACCGGTTTTAAACTCACTGTCAAAGATTAGTGCGGCATCAAAGGGTTTGCCGGTCTTCTTACTGTTAAAACCCTTGATGATTCCGGTACTGCCTTTGGCAAACAGGTTTTCAAGATGGCTGTCCGTCAGTTCCCTGCCTGCCACTCCCCGGAAAACGAGCAATCCGCAACCGGCATTATCGCATTTGGCTACTTTTGGAAAGAACGCAACATGGCCGGTCTTGCATTTGGGGCATGGAAAGGTTAGCCACTTTCCACTTCCCTGCCCTTCGATTTTCGTTTCCAACAATTCGGCAGTAATCTGTGCGGCATAAATTTCAATTTCCCTGTGAAAGGTAGCGGCGCTCATTTTGCCCGTTTCGATTTTGGAAAGGGCGTGTTCCCATGAGCCGGTCATAGCTGCATCGGCAATCTTTTTGTCTTTTACCGCCTGATATACAACCAGTCCTTTTTCGGTCGGCACAAGCGATTTCTTTTCGCGCCGCATGTATTCGCGCAAAAGAAGGGTTTCGATAATCCCCGCGCGGGTGGCGGGAGTTCCAATGCCTGCATCTTTCATCGCCTCGCGCTCATCTTCGTTTTCCAGTTCCCGCCCTGCTTGCTCCATTGAGGAAAGCAGTGATGCCTCGGTGTGTATCGGGCGGGGCTTGGTCTGTTTTTCCAATACCCCGCAATCGCTTACGGTTAGCCGGTCGCCCTGCGCAACGGCAGGCAGCAGCGTTGCATCTTCCTCTTTTTCTTCGTCTTGGGCATTGAATACGCCGCGCCATCCGGGAGCAAGCATTACACTTCCCCGTGCCGAAAAAGCGATATCCGCACTTGTAAGGCTGATTACCGTGTTTTCTTTTTTACATTTTCCCGAAAAGGATTCAAGCATCCGTCCGGCTATCATTTCGTACAATGTGCGTTCATCTTCGGAAAGCTCGCCGGGACGGTTTTCCGTGATGAGCAATGCGTGGTGGTCTGTAATTTTTTTGTTGTCCACGCTGCGGATATTCAAGACGGTGTTTTCCAACGATTCCGCATAAGCGGCAAAGCGGGGATAGTTTTTCAGTTTACCGATTAATTCCGGTATTTCGTCCATCACATCGGTGGGAATATAGCGGGAACCTGTCCTTGGATACGTTGCCAATTTTTTCTCGTAAAGCGTTTGGGCAATAGAGAGTGTTTTGTCCGCCGAAAAACCGTGACGGCTGTTTGCCTCCTTTTGAAGCGTCGTCAAGTCATATAACAAGGGCGCTTCCTGATTGACTTCTTTGCGTTCCACGCCGGTCACTTCCACCTGTCCGGCAGAGCGCACCCTGCTTAGTGCAGCATCCGCCAACGGGCGGTTGTCGAATTTTGCCGTTGAAAGGGCGGCAAAAGCGGTGGCATCTTTGGCTGTATGCAGTTTCAGTTGAAAAAAAGTTTGCGCCTGAAACGCTTTGTTTTCCAGATAGCGGCGGCATATCATCGCCAATGTTGGGGTTTGCACCCTGCCAAGGGAATACACGCCGCTTCCGGCGGCTATGCTTAATGCTTGCGAGGCGTTGACGCCCACAACGTAGTCGGCTTGGCTTCTTGCTTTGGCGGACAGGTAGAGGTTGTCGTAATCGCTGCCGGGTTTCAGGTTTTGCAGGCCTTCGCGGATGGCCTTGTCGGTAAGGCTGCTTATCCAAAGCCGTTCAAAAGGGAGGGTACAACCGGCATAATCATATATGTACCTGAAGATTAATTCGCCTTCGCGTCCGCTGTCCGTGGCCTCGATGATGCCGTCGGCTTTACCGAACAACTCTTTAATGATATTCAGTTGTTTCATGGCGCCGGGGTCGTTCTTATATTCTTTGCCTTCCTTGACCTGCCGGGGAACAAGGATAAACTCCTTCGGGAGTATCGGCAGGTTTTCCCGCCGGAAACCGCTAAACCCGTAAGCTTCGGGCATGGCCAGTCCTACGAGGTGTCCGAACGCATACGTAACGGCATATCCGTTACCTTCCCAATAACCCTCCTTGCGGGTTTTTGCACCGACGATGGCGGCGATTTCTCGCGCTACACTTGGTTTTTCTCCAATTATGATTTTCATGACAGATTAGATTTTAATGCCTGCCGGTTTTTTTACCAGCGGCTTTTTGATTTGTGATTCGGCAGGTTTTGCTTGTTCCTGTTTCTTTGCCTTGTCGGGATTCCACCTGAAAAAATCCAGTTTTTCTTTTTGGTAATTCACTTTTACATACAGGTTCTGCGGCTCTTTTCCCTGGATAACCATACCTTTTATATATACAGCGCTTCCGGAACGTAATTCGTCGTGCTGTTTTTGCGACAAGTCCACGCCTGCCAGCTTGTGGGGAATGACTATGCCTTTGGGGTCTGCGCCCTGCTTCTGTTTATTATCCTGACGGTAGCGGTTTCTATCCAAACCCTCGTAGGTAAAGTCAAGCGATTTGCTTGATGCGTTGATTTGCAGGTAGGCATCGAATTGAAAATTGCTTCGCGATGTCATGCCTTCCACCAGTACTTTTTTCCCTTCGTACAGTTCGTTGCGCTGCTGTGGACTAAGCTCCACCCCTTTGAGCGATTCATTGATATTTACGTCTTTTACAGGAAGGGCGTCCAAGCGGTTGGTCAGTTTATCGACTGAAACAAAGGAAGGTACTTTTCGTCCTGGTATCGGTTCGAGTTCGATGACACGTCCTGCATTACCGGTTTTTAAGAGTTGTTCCTTGTCATCAGGCGTAAGCAGTACGCCATGAACAGGAGAATCCAAATCGAGTTTGCTTTGGGCGTAATGCACATCGAAACGCAAATGCCCGTCGGGACATTCTACCAGGGAGAGGCGGCCTTGTGTCGGTATTTCGATTCCTTCCACCACAGGTTTCATCGGTATCAGGTGCGGCGATTTGTGTCCGTAGAGCATCGCTTTCAGTTCCGGCTCTATATCCTCCCATTTCACGCCGAGCGGCTCCAAGCCCCTGCGGTTGATGCGGCTTTCGTCAAACGGTTCAAAAACAGGTTTTTGCTCTCCTGAAACGACCGGTTTTTGTTCGGGAGACGGTGTCTTTTCAAGTGCCGCCTGCTGTCTTTCAACAAGAAATTGTTTAGGCTCAACGCGGTAGGGTTCGAGTTGTTCCGGCCGGATGGGAAGGGATTTAAGAATTTTATCCAGCACCTTTTGTGCAACCAGGTAAAATCCCGTATGAGCGGGATTTTTAGATTGCTCCAGAAATTTTTTAAAGAAATTCTCCAACAGATTCCGGTTGGTGTCGATTTCAAGGAAACTGCTTTGGTTGTTCTTGTCGGGACTGACGGTTTTCAGTTTTCCTTTGTCGTCCAAGCCTGTAACGGCTTTCAATGTTTTGCCTTGGCCGTCTTCGGCATCTACTACGGCGAGCAATACTTGCCTGTCGCCTTTTTTGACTTTTTCGTCCATGATTTACGGGTATTAATGTTCGCATCATTATTAATGCGAAACAAATGTACTCGTAACAAATTGATTCTAAATTAATTTTGGCGTTCACGGTTGCTTGTGGCACCGAAGTGGCGGCTTGTGGCTTAAATAAACCTTTTGCTATTAAAGTTGAAAATATCTTTGGCGGTTCAAAATAGTATTTGTATCTTTGTCCTCAATTATATTTAAATGTTGCTAAATCGAAAAGAACAGGATGCGACAAATATTTGTGTTTCAGGAATCTTTGTAATACGGATGTTGTTTTTTGCTTGCCGTTTGAACAAAACAATGGCGGAGTTTTGCGCTGTTCCCGTAAATTCTGCTAATATGCACACAGCACACAGCACACAGCACACAGCACACAGCACACAGCACACAGCACACAGCACACAGCACACAGCACACAGCACACAGCACACAGCCTAACGCACCCTCCCGCCCTCTTGCTAAAAGGGCGAAAGTTACAAAAAAATTTCTTAACAGTTATAAATATGCGCGAAAGCGTAAAGAAACAACAGGTTTTTATGCCCTGTCTTCTTTACGCTTTCACGTTTTTTTACCTGTTTTAAACAATACATCACGAATTTTTAAAATACATCACGAATGAAGAAAACAGTACTTACCCTTGCCTGCTTCCTGCTCCTGACGGCAACCCTGCCCGCACAACAGGACGCAAAGGACAACGCATACACGGAGCATGGCTGCGAGGACAAATTTTCCATCCGCACCAATTTACTGTACTGGGCGGTTGCCACTCCCAATCTCGGCATTGAATACAAACCCGCTGAACGTTTCGGCATCCTCGTAAACGGCGCATACAGCCACTGGATTTGGAGCGACGACGATAACCATCATCGCACATGGCTCGTACAACCCGAAGTGCGCTATTATATAGGTGCAAACAAAAATTGGTTTATCGGTGTCGAAGGTCATGCAGGCGAATTTAACTTTAAATTCAACGACACCGGCTATCAGGGCGATGCCATCGGCGGCGGACTGACAGGCGGCTACAAACTTCGCCTAAGTGAAGTCTTCGACCTTGATTTCAGCCTCGGATTGGGCTATACCCAACTGAAATACGACACCTACTACCGCAGTCGCGAAGTGATGGTGCTGAAAGAAGGCGGATTGAAAAAGGACTTTTTCGGACCCACGCAGTTAGGAGTTTCACTGATTTTTAAATTATAGATTATGAAAAATATAATAGTAAAATTATCATTAAGGTCTTTAAAGTCCTTAAAGACTTTAAGGTACTTAACCGCCACAGCAGCAGTATGCTGCCTGACAAGTTGCGTGAAGGAGCCGCTCTACAACACCGACCACCCCAATCACGGCAGAATCATATCCCTCACCACCGACTGGACAAACCGCGGCGAGGGCATCAATATCCCGGACAACTATACGGTAGCCATCTCCTCCCCCTTGGGGGGAGGCTGGGTGGGGGCTTTATCCGGCACAACCAACGAAGTAAACAATGACTTTGAAGCGGGCGCATACCATATTAATATATGGAATACCGCAAACAACATTTCGATTGCCGGAACAACCGCTGCGGCTGATTACAGCAGCGAATTGGGCTGGCTCTTTACCGGCTCGCAGGACGTTGTCATTGAAAAAGACAAAGACCACGCCTTTACCGTCGCCATGCAGCAACAGGTGCGGCAGCTGACCCTCGAACTGGACGTGCAAGGCAATGTTGCCGACCGCATTACAGGTATTGCAGCCACCCTTTCGGGCGTGGCGGGCGCAATCGGTATCGACAACGGCAACCCCGTGGGAGACCCGGTTGCGGTTGTGCCTGTGTTTGTCCGGCAACCCGACGGCAAATATACCGCCGTCCTGCGCCTGCTCGGTATTCAGGGCAACGCGCAAACGCTGACCCTGACCCTGCATTTCAACGGCGGCCTACCCGCTGATATTACGGTAAATTCCGGTTTGTCGGAAAAAATAGCACCCTTCAATGCCGACAAGAAAACGCCGTTTACCCTCAAGGCAGGAGTAACGGTAACAGCAACCGTATTGGGCGTTGCCGCGGAAATTTCCGACTGGGAAAACGCCGGAAACGAAACAGTAGTAGCAAATTAATTTAACAATAACAATAACAATTATTCATGTATTATTTAAAAAAACAAATCACAATGAACAAATGTAAATTTTTAGCAATCGCCGCCATTGCAGCGGCAACAGTAATGACTTCGTGCAGCAAGGACGACGAAGCAGTAAATAACCCCGCAAACAGCAAGCTGTCCTTTGCCTCGCAAGTGAGCAACGACCCGCAAGCCCGCGCCACTTCCGGCAACACTTGGGACGGCGGGGAAACGGTAATAGTAAATGTAGGCGGAACAGAGTATCCATTTACGGTGGCGGCAGACCGCAGTACGCTTACCAGCGCCACATTGTACTGGAACGACTACGCTTCCATTGACGCCTTCGCGTACTATCCGGAAACGTACGCTTATGCCGCCGACCAAAGTGCAGGCATTCAGGTAGCCGACTTTATCTTTGCAGACAAGGTTACGGGAATTACCCGCGCCAACTGGGGAACCCAAACACTCTTGTTCAAGCACAAGACGGCAAAAGTATCCGTTACGCTCACTGCCGGTGCCGGTTTAACCGCAGGCGATTTAACCGGCGCAACAGTCACGTTTTACGGTTATACCGCATTAGCCGCTATGGACATCACCGGCGCAAATCCCACCGGAGCCATTACAGGTAGCACAATAGGCGAGATTACGCCCGACGCCGGCAACACCGCATTGCTGTTGCCCGTTACACTGACAAGCGAAAACATTTTCAAAGTAACGCTTGCAAGCAGTCAGGAGTACTATTATAAAAGCAGCTATACTTTTGAAGCGGGAAAATCGTATCAGTTTGCCGTTCAGGTGGATAAAACCAGCCTGACCGTTAAAAGCGCTAACATTCAGGATTGGGACAGTCCCATTGCGGGCAGCGGCACAGCCGAGTAAAAAGCGGCAGCCGGTCCGGGCGCAATGCGTAAGCCCGGCGCGTAATGAACAGTGTTCCCGCTTCGCGGCGGGAACCGGCGCAAAAGGAACAAATAAAAATGATTAATATGAAAGCAATAATGAATCTAAGGAGTCTAAGAAATTTAAGGAACTTGAAATCCTTAATTTCCTTAACTTCCTTAATCCTTTTTTTGGGAGCTTGCTCGCAGGACGACGAACTCGGTAGAGACGCGCAATTGCGCGTCTCTACAATCAACATAACCGCCGCGGACTTCGCATCCGACAATCCCGAAACACGCGCTTCGGAAAGCGGCTATGTCACCACCTTTACCTCCGGCGACAAAATCGGCATTACCGTTCTTTCAAGCGCCAACGCCATTTTGCAGGACAACATCCCCTGCACCTACAACGGCACAGCGTGGACGCCCGACGGCGCAGCGACGATAACCGACGTCACCGGCGGCGCCTACCTTGCTTATTACCCGTACAGCGCGACAATGAGCGGCAAGAAGACGGCAGACGAAATCCGCGACGCCTTCACGCCCAAAGCCGACCAGAGCGCTTACACCGACTACACGTCCTCCGACCTGATGACCGGCACAGGCGCTGTATCCGCTACAACGCTCACTATCGGGCTTACCCATGCCCTTGCGCTGATAGAAGTGTCGCTGCCCGCAACCGCAACCGCCGCAACTTTAAAAGCAGGAACAACCGCCGTTACGCCCTGCAAAATCGGCGACAGCTACCGCTATATAGCAAAACCCCAAACAGGCGTGACCCTGAGCGGCGGCTATACCTACCTCGGTGCAACCCTGGTATGGGAAAAGACAGGCGTAGCGCTGACGGTGGGGAAATACACAAAAATAGGGGTAAAAACCACTATCACTGATTTGCTCGGCATCTCCTTAGCCTTTATTCCCAAGGGGACGTTTATGATGGGCAGCCCCACAAGCGAGCCGTACCGCTATAGTGATGAAACGCAGCATCCGGTAACTTTGACCAAGGATTTTTATATGAGCAAATATCAGGTTACGAACGCCCAGTATGCAGCGTTTTTGAACGCTAACAATATCGGGAACAATGGACTATGGGCATCAGGGTCATATCCTGCCCAAAGATTAGTTTCGGCGAGCAACGGCAGTTACAATTGGGGTCTTAACTGGGACAACGGAAACAAAAAGTGGGTTCCGGTAAGCGGTTATGATAACCACCCCGTGATTTATGTAACGTGGTACGGCGCGGATGAATATGCCCGTTGGGTCGGAGGCAGTTTGCCGACCGAGGCACAGTGGGAATATGCTTGCCGCGGCGATTACCCGGATAAGGCCACCGAGGTCAATACCCCGCCTTTCGGTATCGGCACGGGCAGGAAGCTGACAGGCGATATGGCTAATTTTTATGCAACGCGTCCTTACGATTTGGATCATAACCCTTCGGGCGACTATGATAATCCATCGCAAAACGTGCTATACCAAGGAAAAACCACCGCCGTTGGCAGTTATCCTGATGCAAATAATTACGGTCTTTACGACATGCACGGCAATGTATATGAGTGGTGCAGCGACTGGTACGGTAATTACGACAGCGGCTCTGTTAGCGACCCTAATGGTTCTGCTACCGGCTCCAACCGCGTGTTTCGCGGCGGCGGCTGGATCAGCTACGCTCTGCATTGCCGCTCCGCGTTTCGCAACAACATCAATCCCGTCAACGCTTACGACGACCTCGGGTTCCGCGTCGTGTTTGTCCCTTAGTTTCATCGTTCCTTGAGCAAGGGAGCCTGCGAGAGAGCAAGTGAGGGACGAGCGCAGCAGGAGGCAGGCGGACGGGAAAAATTTCAGAAAAACAGAATAATATAAAACAGAATAAAAATGAAACAGTATTTGAAGCATCAGGCAAACCTTTTACTCCTGATAATCGCGCTTCCGGCATTTTTCGCCGCCTGCGACAAAACAGACGGACTGACGCCTGAAGACGGCGAGCCGCTGACCCTGTCCGCCCAAACCGGTGCGCCCGAAACCCGCGCCACCTCCGACGGAACGTGGACGGGAGGGGAAACGGTGAAAGTAAATGTAAACGGAACGGTGTATGATTTCACGGCGGCGCCGGACGGGACGCTTACCTGCGCCTCGCAGTACTGGAACGACTACGCTTCCGTTGACGCATTCGCGTGGTATCCGGCTAACTATACCTTTCCTGCCGACCAAAGTGCAGGCATACAGGCAGCAGACTTTATCTTCGCCCCCGAAGTGAGCGGCATCACGTCTGCCAACTATACAACCAAGCGGCTTACCTTCGAGCACCGGACGGCAAAGGTAACGGCAACGCTGACCGCAGGCACAGGCATAACAAACGTAACGGGCGCAACCGTTAAATTCTACGGCTATACCGAGGTGGGCGCCATCGACAACACAGGGGCAAGCCCCACCGGAGCCATTACCGGCAAAACGCCCGGATGGATTACGCCCGACGGCGCAAATACCGCCCTGCTTCTTCCCAAAAGTTACGCCAGTGAGAACGTCCTGAAAGTTACCCTCACAGGCAAGGACTATTTCTGGAAGCCCGCCTCGCTCAATCTTGAAGCCGGCAAATCCTACACTTTCGACATAACCGTAGAAAACAGCGCGCTCACGGTTACAGTAACCGATAACGGCGCAACCTGGGGCGCGGGCGCTACAAGCGAGATAACGGCAGTCAAGACTATCAGGGACATCCCCGTAGCCTTTATTCCCAAGGGGACGTTTATGATGGGCAGTCCGGCAAGCGAACCGAACCGCAATATTAATGAAACGCAGCATCAGGTAACATTGACTAAGGATTTTTATATGAGCAAATATCCGGTTACCAATGCACAATATGCAGCGTTTTTGAACGCCAACACTATCGGGAGCAATGGACTATGGGCATCAGGGTCATATCCTTCCCAAAGATTAGTTTCGGAGAGCAGTTCCGATTGGGGTCTTAACTGGGACGGCGTTAACAGCAAGTGGGTTCCTGCAAGCGGTTATGATAACCATCCCGTGATTTACGTTACCTGGTACGGCGCGGATGAATATGCCCGTTGGGCCGGAGGCAGTTTGCCGACCGAGGCGCAGTGGGAATATGCCTGCCGTGGCGATTACCAAAATAAGGCTACCGAGGTCAATACCCTGCCTTTCGGTATCGGCACGGGCAGGAAACTGACAGGCGATATGGCTAATTTTTATGCAACGTATCCTTACGATTTGGATAATGGCCATTCGGGCAACTATAATGATCCATCGCAAAGCGGCCTCTACAAAGACGCAACCACCGCTGTCGGCAGTTATCCTGATGCAAACAATTACGGTCTTTACGACATGCACGGTAATGTATTTGAGTGGTGCGAGGATAGCTGGGACGGCTCGGAATACGGAACCGGTGCCGTAACCGACCCCGTAAGCCCTAATCCGGGCTCCGTCCGCGTGCTTCGCGTGATTCGCGGCGGCGGCTGGTACTTCTTCGCTCAGGATTGCCGCTCCGCGTATCGCAACGGCGACGATCCCGACCGCGCTTACGACGTCCTCGGGTTCCGCGTCGTGTTTGTCCCTTAGTTCATCGTTCCTTGAGCAAGCGAGCCTGCGGGAGAGCAAGCGAGGGACGAGCGCGGCGTGGACTGCAAGCAGCAGCGCCGATGGTACCACCAACCAATATTGGAAAGACCTGGGCGGCTGGAACGGCGGCAGCCCGACCTATCCGAAGTTGTGGTGGGAGTGAAAAATAAAATCAAATTCAATCTTTATATAATATAAATAATTTCTAATTCTAATTTTTAATTTATTAAATTTCAACATTATGGCAATAACATTAGTATCTATTAATCAGGCAAATGTATTACATCCTGATTTGTCCAAAGTTTACTCACAAGCGAAAGCGAGTAACAACAAAGTTGTGCGAGTGTCGGGAGAGAAACCTCCTACACTTCGCGAAATTGAAAATCCTGTGCCTTTCAGGTTTTATGACTATTATGACATACGGGATTTTGTATTGACGGAAGACGGCTATTTGCATTTAAGCGTATATGTTTCTTTCCTTGAAGAGCAAAAACGCTTTACATTCAAAGGTCATTTTTTCGACAGGGATACAGAACAATATATCGGCGATGTGGATTTTCCGGTTATAGAATCAATTAAAACGGGAGACGCTCATCAATACATCAACGCGGACGGTTTTGATTTGCGTCGAGTATCCGTAATGGTTGAATGTATTGTGGAACACAGTGATGACATGCAAAGCCGACTTTTTGCATCCCGTCAATCCTGCGCTTTCGCGGACATACAAATAGATCCCCAGTATGATCATATTTATCCAAAGAAAGAAAAATTAACCATCGCATTTGGGCATTATGACGATAGCGACAAGAATCCGGCCGTATATACCCACGACCCCAACCACATTGTAATATCCCTGTTCCGTCGTCCACAGGATTCCGGCGACAGCGACTATGTATGCAACTATGGGAAAGATGCTTCAAACCAGCCATACATTGCCATACCGGGCAAGGGAGTAATCAGACTGGGGCGTAGCGTAATTATTGAAAAACCAGAAGATATAACGGATTTATACGCTTATCTTGAGAGCATAGATGGAGGATTTGCATCAGTTACGTCCACTCAAATCAGTATATCGGGATCGGGAGGCTTCCCTATTACAGATGGAGATATACAATATGAACTTGCAACGAATTGGGGCATGGCGATTAAACAGACAGGTGATTTAAAGCCATACAATTACAATTTCATGCTATCGTTTAATATCAATTATCACTTGAAGTCCGGAGGGCAACAAACATTGTCCTTTCTGGTTACAAGCAAGTCTGTTCCGGCACAAGCTACTGCTACTAATCTGACGTACCTAATTCTTCCGCTAAGAATTATGTGGGGATGCCTTGCCAAAGGAACGCTGATACTTACATCCCGGGGGGAAATCCCCATTGAAGCCATAAAGATAGGCGACACATTGACAGGCAGGGAGAGCAATCGGGTTGTAACCGTAAGAAATATATGGACGGGAGACGAGGCCGACATGGTTAAGGTTTCATATCAAGGCGGAAATATCCTGTTGACGACGCACCATCCCGTTTATACGATAGCAGGCGGCAAGAGGCAAATTAAAAGGGCAAGTGCTTTAATGATGTCGGATATTCTTGCGGGAAGGAATGAGAATTACGGTATTACGGATATTGAAACTGTGCCGTATAACGATACTGTATATAATCTTTCCCTGGACGGGGATAATGGCTTTTTTGCGAACGGCATTTTTGTCGGAGACATGGATACACAAAACAATCAAGAAATATAAAATATTATGAAAACAGTACCATCATACGATGACTACACAAAGATACTCGACGATATCAAGTTAGCAGATTCCGAAAATCGTTTTGATAAGGATGAACCCGATTTGAATGACAATGAACAAAAATTGGATAATTACATGAACGACAAGCGTAAGGATTTGATAGGCGATAGATATACTTACGACGCTTATGCGCCTGCGTTGATGTTCAATAAATCCTACGATGACATTATCAATAATGATTTGTTCGTGAACGTATTTAAATTGATGCCTTCAGGCGGAAACCTGCATATCCACACCAGTTCTACTTATAAGACAGATAAATTTGCAGATATGCTTGCGGATAATCCCGATGTATATCTTTATTGGGATCCTGATGCAGGACTTGATATCAAATACCCGCATGGAAAACTGTATTTGCTGTCCAAAGCTCCCGATGATCCCAAGTTTTTGAGATATGCCGATATATCAAATAAAGATATATATGAGGAATCCAAACGCCTGCTTACATTTATAGATAAAAGAATTGATGCTATTGATTATATCTGGGACGGCTTTAACGATTATTTTGCGCGTGTCGGTTCCATATTGAAAGTCCGGCCGATTTATAAGCAATATTACACCAAAGCTTTTGAATATCAATACCAAAACGGGAACGATTATATTGAAATCAGAGCCGGAGTCGGCGCATTGAAGGACAACAACGATGACGAACTGACAGGAAATGCTTCGCCCGAAGAAGTTTATTCAACGGATGTGCCGGAGGCTATACGCACGCTTTTGACTGCCTATCAGGAAGTTAAAAGCACACATTCTGATTTCAAGGTCAAAGTAATCATTTCTCCAAGCCGCACTCAAAGTGTTGAACAGGTTATTGCCATTTTAAAAAATGTTCCGGCTTGGATAGCGGCATGTAAAGACACAGATTCGGATTTTATCATCGGCTTTGACCTTGTCAGCGAAGAAGACGTCAATCACAAAACCGATGATTATGCAAAAGCAATTATAGAGGCGTTGCAGGAAATGGGGCAAGATGTGAATTTCTATTTCCATGACGGAGAAAGCAACTGGGCGGACGACGATAATGTTCATTCGGCATACGCGCTAGGAACAAAGCGAGTGGGGCACGGTCTGAACATCTATAATTTCCCCGGATTAATGGATAAAATCAAGGCAGACAATATTTGTCTGGAGGTTTGCCCGATAAGCAACCAGATGCTTCGTTACATTAAAGACCTTCGCATTCATCCGATAACAGAATACATGGAGCGCGGGATACAATGTGTTGTTTGCTCCGACGATCCACAGTTGTTTGAAACCGTGGGAACTTATTATGACATGTGGGAAGTTTATCACGGGTCTTTAATAAATTTGCGTGATATTAAGGCGCTGATTAAGAACTCATATAAATTTAGCGGTATGACCGACACCGAGAAAAATGAAAAATTGTCGGCATGGCAAGTAAAATGGAATGCTTTCGTCGCCGACAGGGTTGATAAGTTGCGTTTGTAAGCAGGAGTAATGTATAAAATAACAACTTGAGGCTGTTAAATATTTGCAGGAAGATGACGGAAACAGGTAGGCATAAAGCAATTCATACCATGCTGTT
Organism: Bacteroidia bacterium; assembly: GCA_025999115.1. The sequence continues at coordinate 6,090 of BNWW01000002.1, read as the reverse complement.
TATTGTGATAACGGCATTGTTTTACGCTTGCGAGATGGATGCCCCGCCCGACAATTCCATCCCGTCAAGCGGCCGCCGCACCGTGCTGGTCTATCTCGGCACGGACAATAATTTCCACGCCGAAGCCGCCCGGAAAATCGAAATTTTACGCGAAAATTGGGATAAAAACACAGACGGCAATCTGTTAATATATTCCGATGCAGGCGGCAATGCCGCGCTTATCCATATCTATTATAATCCCCAAAAAGGCAATGTTGCCGATACAATAATAACCTATCCCGATGAAAACTCGGCTAATCCACAAACGCTTACCCGCGTATTAAACGATGTAAAAAACTATCGTCCTGCCAATTCTTACGGTTTGGTTGTTCTTTCCCACGCCACCGGCTGGCTGCCCGCCGAAATGTCCGACCCTACGCCCCGCCTCAAATCCATTATTCTGGATAAAGGCACAAGCGAAGCCGACAATTATATGGAACTCACAGCCTTTGCCGAAGCCATTCCCTATAAACTGAACTTTATTATTTTCGATGCCTGCTTTATGGGAGCGGTAGAAGTTGCCTACGAATTGAAAGACAAGGCGGATTACATTGTGGCTTCGCCTGCCGAAGTCGTCAGTCCGGGTTTTGTGTATTCTACAATGGCGCAACACCTTTTTCAACCGCAAGCGGATTTAACCGCCGTTGCAAGGGATTTTTACGAATATTTCAACAACCAATCGGGGCTGTACCGCTCGGCTACGGTAAGTGTCGTGAAAACGGCGGAATTAGAAAATCTGAAAACGCTGTTTCAGGGGATTGCGGGTCAAGCCCGCAATGACACGGGCATTAACGATATTCAGTGCTTTGGCTACGGCAGTCAAAAGATTTATTTTGATTTGGGCGACTGTATTCAAAAGTTCGCGCCGGAAAAATACAATGACTTTCAAACCGCACTCGACCAATGTGTTATCTATAAAGCGCACACAGATTCGTATTATTCAGCCGGAAAGCCAAACACTTTAACGCCTGTTCGCGCGTTCAGCGGTTTGTCGGTGTATGTTCCGCAAGCGGCATACCCGGAAGCAAACGAAGCCTGTAAGAAATTGAAATTTTATTCTGTTTATTCACTTAATAATTAATAATTTATGAAAACATTGATGAGTTCGTCATTTTTTGATTTAATGACAAGTAGAGATGGGAAATATCCTGAAAATGACGTAGCATTAGTTACTGCGTACAAAGAGTTTAAGGCTATTGTAGAGCATATTTTTTATGAAGAAGAAAAATCATCTGCCTTTTTTATGCTTGCCAACGCTCATATTGAGTTATTGCAAGTACAAAAAGACGGCAAAAATTCCGACACTAAAAAAAAATGTACAATACCAAAGCTATCTGAACAAGGCTGTATTGATACTGAAATGCACCCTGGATTGGCTGCATGACATTGAAAATCAACCAAATTTTGATATTCTCCCCGAAAACGAGCCGCCTGATTTTTCTTTTTATTGGACAGGGACGGCAATCGACTTACTCGAAATAGCTTTATCCACCCATGCAACGGGTTCAATCAACAATGGAAATATAACCATCAAAGAGGTGGTATATTTCTATTTCAAAATGTTTGGAATGAAAATACCACGCAATTTCTCCTCCACCTACGGCATCATGCGCTTGCGGCCGGAAAGCAGAACCCTGTTTATAGACCAAATGAAATCGGCATTAGAATTGAAAATGGATATGAACGATGAAAAAGAACGAATACGGAAAAAGCATCATTGAGTGATTGAGGTTTTGGCGGGCTGGCGATAAAAGCGTACCTTTGCGGAAATCAGCAAAGTAATATGACTGTTAAAGAACTCATCAAACTTCGGGAATCGGAAAATAAAGTCGAATTTAAGGAGGCAAAAAGTGGTTACAACTTTGCCGGAGGCAGTCATTCCGACCCCAGGGAGAGGCGCAGGTGCGTACTCGGCTACGTGGTTGCCTTGGCCAACGAAGGGGGCGGCAGGCTCGTCTTTGGCGTGAGGGAAAAGAAAGGCGCACCGCATGAAATAGTCGGAACAAATTTTGCCGATGGCAAGCTTGGCGAAACAGAAGATGAAATATACAAACGCCTGTCTATCCGGGTAAAGGCTGCCGAATTATTTGAAGATGGCAAGCGGGTGGTCGTATTTCAAATACCTTCCCGTCCCGTTGGCCAGTTTCTGCAATTTGAAGGCGCTCCCTTGATGCGAATCGGCGATAGCCTGCGCTTTATGTCGAACGATGAGATGCGCAAAATTTTGGAAGAAAGTGCGCCGGATTTTTCCGCCAAGGTTTGCGACGAATTGACGTTTGAGGATTTAGACACGGAAGCCATTACTTTGATGAAAGCGGGATATGCCCAAAAACAGGAAAATGCAACATTTGAAACGTTGCCTGATAATCAGGTTTTAACGGATTTAGGATTGATAGAAAACAAAAAATTCAACTATGCCGCTTTGATTTTGCTCGGCAAACGGGAAGCCTTGCGCAAATATCTTCCCAATGCAGAGGTAATTATTGAATACCGGTTAGACCATTCCATGATACCTTATACGGCGCGGAAGGAATTTCAAGAATCGCTTTTTACGGCAATGGATAAAATTTGGGCGTATATCAACCAACCGGCAAGCAATCCCCTGTTGCATGTCCGGCACAAATTTACGATATACGACATTCATGCTTTCAATGAAGATGTAATCAGGGAAGCGGTTTTAAATGCGATCGGGCATCGTTTGTGGCATGACCTTAGCAGTGTGGTTATCAAGCAATATCCCGACAGTATCAATATCATCAATGCAGGCGGGTTCCCAAGCGGCGTTACAAAAGAAAACATACTGACAGTGAGCAGCAAACCACGCAACAAACGGATAATGGAAGTGTTGGAAAAAACAGGCCAGATAGAACGTTCGGGGCAAGGTGTTGATAAGATGTATTACATTTGTTTGATGGAAGGAAAACCGTTGCCGGATTACTCACAGACAGACGATTATCAAGTAGATTTACAATTACAGGCAAAAATTGTCGATGAAGCGTTTTTTCTGTTCCTGAAAGAAATACAAAATAGACGGAAAGACAAATTGAATGTATTTGATTTGCTGACATTGGATAAAATACGGCAAGGGATTTCCACCGATTTACTCGATAGCTCTGTGGATAAATTGCAGCGTGAGGGACTGATAAAATCGCAAAGTTCGGCAGATAGAAAATACGTGTTGGGCGATTTGTATTATGAGATTTCCCAACAACCTGCGTATATTAAAGAGTATCGTATCAGTGATTTGCAGATAGTGGCGGGGTGTTTTGAGAAAGCAAATAATATTGCCATGAGTGATTTCGTAAATGCTTTCGGAGAAAATTTATCTCGAATGCAGATAAAATATTTAATCTCAAAATTGGAAGAAGAACGGCTTATTATAAAAAGTGGACTTGGGCGACATACACGATACAATGTAGATATAAATATTGATACAAAGAATAATATTTTTAAACAGTTTATTGATATACTATCAAAGTAATGATTTCAATTAGCCATAGAAACACAAATTTTAGCCATAGAAATTGTGTTTTTAGATTGAAAAATTTCGTAACTGATTGATTGTAAATCTATTTTCAATTAACCATAGAACGGCAAAAATTCCCCATAGAAGCCTTGTTTTTATTCATATTTTTGATTTAATTGATTGATTATTAGATATATTTCAATTCCCCATAGAAATAGCAAAATTCCCCAAAAGAATCCCCCAAGAGCCTAAAATCAGCTTTGGGGGTATTCTTTATGTAACTGACATGTAACTGAAACGGATTATTTATATCATTCTTCCTGCTTCGGCAAAAGTTTACAAAGTTCAGGGTCTTGCTTTATCCTTTCCAATTCTTCCGCCACAATCTGTTTGGTTTCCGCCTTGATGCGGTTGTAATTTTCCTGAATCTGTTCTTTCATGCGGTCTATACCGTTCCCGTCCACGAAGCTGGTAATAACCGGAATTTGTTTGTAGTGTTTTGTTTCGGCGGCAACCTTTGCATTATCAACTACAATTTCAGCATGGAAAATCTTTTGTTCGATGCGTTCTTCAAAATTATCGGCTACCGCGCCGACAAACATTCCCTGCGTAAGGTTGCTAATCTTGGATGCCGGAATAAGGCTGTCCAACTGCGTAGAAATAGACGTTGATTTGTCGTTGCGGTTAATGGTCATGCTCTGCCGCTTTTGCAGGACTTTTCCGAAGCGGTCTGAAAGCGTCTTGGCCGTATCGCCTACTACCTGGCCGGAAAAGATGTTGCCGACGGTGTTCATTACCACTTTTGCCTCCTTGTCTCCATAATCTCGCGCCAACTGGCTAAAATCCTGAAAGCCCAAAAGTACGGCAACCTTATTGCTCCGCGCGGTGGCAATCAGGTTGTCAAGCCCCTTGAAAAAAATAGTCGGCAATTCATCTATTATCACGGAACTTTTCAGCCGCCCCTTTTTGTTTATCAACTTCACAATACGGCTGTTATACAATCCCAATGCCGCGCCGTAAATATTTTGGCGGTCGGGATTGTTGCCGACAACAAGGATTTTAGGTTCATCGGGATTGTTGATGTCGAGGGTAAATTCATCCCCCGACATTACCCAGTACAATTGCGGCGAAATCATGCGGGAAAGCGGTATTTTGGCCGATGCAATCTGGCCTTGTAACTGTTCCATAGCACCTCCCAGCCATGCATCCATGAACGGGCTAAGGTAGTTTTCAAGGTCGGGATAAGAAGTCAGAATCGGGAAAATATCTTCGTACCGTTTATTCAAAAATTCAATGGCGTGTGGAAATGTACAATATTTTCCGTCTTTGTAAATGCGCAAATACCAGATAATTGCGGCAAACAGGATAATCGGGGATTCCACAAAAAAGTCGCCCTGCTTCTGCACCCACGTCCGGTTCAAATTTAACATAATGGTATAGGCCGATTCGTAGGCATCCGATATATCGGTCATAAATGAGGGATTAATCGGGTTGCAACGATGGGAACGCGACGGGTCGTCGAAGTTTATCACGTAAAAGGTCGGCTCTTTTTTGTATCCGTTCCGGTTGTTTAACAGGTGGTTATACGCAATTACCGACAAATCTGGAAATTTGAAATCATAAATGTACTGCGCAAATCCCTTGTCAATCTGCTGTTTGATAAACGAATTAACCACCGCATACGATTTGCCTGAACCCGGAGTACCCAATACTATGCTTGCCCGAAACGGATTGACTACGTTTATCCAGCCCCTGTTCCATTTCTTACGATAAAAAAAGCGGCTCGGCAGATTAACCGAATACTCGTTTTCCATCAGGCGTGTTTCCTGCATAAAACTTTCATTTTCGAGATTGAAAACGTCGTCCATCAGGCTATTCTTTAGTAAACGGCTCATCCACAATCCCGCCATCAGCAGACAAATATACCCGCCGCTCATCGTCAGGATATAAAAGCCGGTGTTCGCGGCAAGCGGCAAGGGCGAAGACCGCAGCCACCAATTCATAAAGAAAAGGATAAAACCAATCACAAGAAAAAGGTATATCCTGTTCCACGTTATTTTTTCTTCCTTTACGCCCTTTGTTCCCAAACACGAAAGCGCAAGGAAAACAACCGAAAACAGTTTGGTATAGAGTATATTGCCAAACAGTCCGGTTGTCCGGTTGAAATTCAGCAGGATTTTATCGACTACTCCGATGTCGATACCCCACTCCTTGACAGATTCATAACAAAACCAATAAATATTGATTATCACGAATAAGATACTGATGGCTCGCATAAATTCCATAATCTTTGCCAAGCCCCTTAAATCATCTTCATTTTGCATGTTGTTTAATTTTAATTAGTTAATACTGAATTGTTTTACATTTGCCGTCCGTAACGGCGTTTTTTCTTTTTACTTTTCTTTTTCAGCGGACGTATATCGTCCGTATCAGGGCCGGACGAAAAGATGGAGAACAAACTGCCCAATCCGTCCACCACACCGTCAATAGCGCTATGGGATGGATGGTTGTCTGCTTGCGCCGGTTGGCGGGTATCGGTTACGATTTCTTGGGTGTCCGTATCTATGCTGCCCGTTTGTTCGCCT
>BNWW01000001.1 GCA_025999115.1 Bacteroidia bacterium | reverse complement strand
ATAAAAGTGGCGCAGCTACGCTGCTATGGGTTTGTGTATGCCCTTATTACCGTGCGCTTACGCACACGGCTACAAAGATGTTGGCGCTATGCGCCTTTCATAAACACATGGTTTTGCTGCTGATCCCTTTTATTCTCTTTTCCATTGCTGTCATTATTAAGATGATGTAAAGGTAAAAGTATTATTTGTAAGCAACAAGTATGAGTAACAAAATTAACAAATTCAAATAACAAGTAAGTAACAAAATAAGTCGCAAAAAAGTCAATCGAAGAGAAAACTCAACGATTTGGAACTTTGTAGTTTTATACGCAAATATCGCGGTTTTGATAAAAAACAGCGGGAAAGTTTGTATCAATTGAGCGATTTTTATACCTTATTTTATTTCAATTTCTTGAAAAACAACACGTTTGACGATGCGAGCTATTGGACAAACGCCCTTGACAATGCCCGCTGCCGAGCAATGAAATATGCTGTTGATGAATTTGTCTTGGTTCGCGCCGTATTGTGCTACAATGCCAAAATAAACCGCACCAACGATTCCGCAAATTTACCCCACGAAAGGTTTTCTTTTTCTCTGCGGATATTTTCAATAAAACGTTCTTTCCCTTCGGAAAAAATCTGTTCGACACCTCGCGCCAAATCATTCGCATCCGGACGACAAACGACACCGCTTTGCGCTTGTTCGACCATCGCTTTCAAACCGCCCACGCCGGTCGTAACTACCGGCGTTTCAAAATGATAAGCCACCGGAATTACTCCACTTTGCGTAGCCGATTTATACGGCAAAACCAACACGTCGCTTGCGGAAAACAACGACGAAACCTCGTCATCGCCTATATAACGATTCAACACCACCATCCGGTCTTTCGCCGGACTGCCGTCGATTTGTTTCTGATATTTCTCGAACGAGCCATACGCCTCGCCTGCCACTAACAATTGATACGAATCGTCGAGCAAAGCCATCGCCTCAATCAACAAATCCAAACCTTTATAATCGCGAATCAATCCAAAGAACAGTAATGTCTTCTTCTCCGGATTCAAATGGAACGTTTGACCTGCTCTTTTCCGGTCTTGTTTTTCTCCGAAATGATTGTACAGCGGATGAGGCAAAAACCGGTAAGTAGCGCCGGGATACAGTTGACGTAAATCATTTTTGACCACATCGCTCATCACAACAAAATGGGTGCATTGATGAAAAAACCAGCGTGCAAGAGGTTTGTCAAAAAAACGCGGTTCATGCGGAATGGCATTGTCGATGATACAGACCACTTTTACACCTTTCTTTTTCAGTCGTTTAGCCACGTAACCCAACGAAGGAGCGAAAAAACTCATCCAATATTTCATTATCAGCACATCGGGTTTCCACTTTAGAATTTCCCGTGCTGTTTTTTCGTAGGAAAAAGGATTTACAGTGTTGAGAACGGCTTCATTTTCAACCGGAATAGATTTATCGGCTTCTGTAATGTATTGTGTTTTGCCGGGAAATAAAACCGATGGATACTGGCAAGTGAAAGTATAAGCTTTTACATCCAGACCTTGTTCCTTTAAACTATTGTATAGCAAAGCATTGTATTGAGCGATTCCTCCCCGGAAAGGATAAAAAGTCGATAAATAAGCAATTCTCATTCTTTTTATTGTTGATTCATTTTTGCGGCAATTTGTAAACCTAAGTCATAACATTCGGCGTATTTTTCGGCTTTCAATGCTTGTTTTTCCTCCACTGAACCTACAATTTCCCAACCAAATTTTTCAACAAACGGCAGAATCCGTTTGACGGAAACGCCCGCCCAAGTACAAGTGCCGAAAACCGCACAAACCCGGTTTTTAATCGAACGGATTTCGATTTCGCGCAACAACGATTCGACACCAGGCAGCAATTCATTCATATAAGTAGAACTCCCGATAACGATAGTGTTGTATTTAAAAATATCGCTTAAAATATAGGAAACATCAGTATGCGCCGTGTCGTAAATTTTTACATCGGAAGTGCCGCCGGGCACCACGCCTTGCGCAATCGCTTCCGCCATTTGTTCGGAATTACCATACATCGTACCGTAAGCAATCACTACTCCCCGCTCGCTTTTAAATTGGCTCCAACGGTCGTGCAAATCCAAGACTTTTTCGATAAATTGATGCCAAACCACACCATGAGTTGAACAGATATAATTCAATTCGACTTCTTTTAATATTGTCAAGGCTTTTCGCACCGGACTGCCGTATTTTCCGACAATCGAAGCATAATAGCGTCGCATTTCTTCCCAAAACAGATCCGTATGAATCGTATCATCGATAACGCCACCGTTCAGCGTACCGAACGAACCGAAAGCATCGCCCGAAAACAGAATTTTACCGGTCGTATCGTAAGTCATCATTGTTTCAGGCCAATGCACCATCGGTGTAAGGTAGAAACGCAATTTCCGGCCGCCCAAATCCAATTCATCCCGGTCTTTTATTTCGATGATTTGGTCGGTAATTCCGAAATAGCCTTGCAATATTTTCAACGTCTGTGCATTGCCTACGATTTGAATTTCGGGATAACGTTCGCGAATCAAGCGAATGGAGCCGGAATGATCAGGCTCCATGTGATTGATAATCAGATAGTCGATTTTTCGACCGTTCAAAGCCGATTCCACTTTTTTAAGGAAAATATCGGCCATTCCAATATCGACCGTATCCAGCAATGCAACTTTTTCATCTGCAATTAGATACGAATTATAAGAAACGCCGTGCGGAATCGGAATGTGATTTTCAAACAAGGTTTTATGCCGGTCGTTCACACCGACGTAAAACACTTTTTCCGTAATATTAATAGATTGATACATAATTTTTTTATAATGATTGCAAAGGTAGATAATTTATCTGAAAAATTTTACGAAAATTTATATTTTGGTACAATGATTCGATATTACTTTCAAACCGTTTATTTTACCGTATGAAAAAAACGCTATTGCTAAAAAAGACAACAAAATGGCCAAACCGCTGCATACAACCTACGAAATTTTGCATTTATATTTGGGCTATGACGGCAACTCAAGCTATAAAGTAGTGCAAAGCGGCATGGAAGAAGCAAAAAACATGATTCGCTGGGCGAGCAAACATTACAACCGGCAATAACCTCCCCCCCTCATTAATATCTGTAATGCTCCGATTTATAAGGACCTTCAACATTTACGCCGATATAAGCAGCTTGTTTGGCCGTTAAAGTCGTCAATTCCACGCCTATATTGGCGAGGTGTAAACGGGCGACTTCTTCATCCAATTGTTTCGACAAGCGATAAACGTTGATGTCATAATTGTTTTTCCACAAATCCAATTGCGCCAATGTTTGATTGGTAAACGAATTACTCATCACAAACGACGGATGTCCGGTGGCGCAACCCAGATTGACTAAACGGCCTTCGGCCAATAAGAAAATTGAATTTCCGGTAGGGAACGTATATTTATCGACTTGCGGTTTGATATTCGTATGTTTGATTCCGGGATAATTAACCAATTGATCGACTTGAATTTCGTTATCGAAATGGCCGATGTTACAAACAATCGCCTGGTCGCGCATCGCTTTCAAATGGTCGATGGTAATGACGTCGCAATTGCCGGTGGTGGTAACAAAAATATTGCCTTCTTTCACGGCTTTTTCCATCGTAGAAACCTCAAAACCTTCCATCGCAGCTTGCAAAGCGCAAATCGGGTCGATTTCGGTAACAATCACACGCGCTCCGTAAGCACGCATCGAACGGGCGCAACCTTTGCCCACATCGCCGTAACCCAACACGACCACGACTTTTCCGGCAATCATCACATCGGTAGCGCGTTTGATACCGTCGGCCAACGATTCGCGGCAACCGTAAAGATTGTCGAATTTCGATTTTGTAACCGAATCGTTTACATTGATGGCGGGGAATAACAATTCTCCGCGTTCCAACATCTGATACAAACGGTGTACGCCGGTAGTGGTTTCTTCCGAAACGCCTTTCAATTCGGCCACCGTGCGATGCCAGCGTTGAATATCTTCTTTTAAAATATGATTTAACGTATCGAGAATCACTTGTTCTTCATGATTTCCGCCTTTACGGTCGATGGTTGATGCGTCGTTTTCGGCTTTAAAACCCCAATGGATTAATAACGTAGCATCGCCGCCGTCATCGACAATTAAATTCGGACCTTTACCGCCGGGGAAACGCAAAGCCATTTCGGTACACCACCAATATTCTTCGAGCGATTCGCCTTTCCAAGCAAAAACAGGGATTCCGGCGGCGGCGATTGCTGCTGCTGCGTGGTCTTGCGTAGAGAAGATATTGCAACTTGCCCAACGGACATCGGCGCCCAATTCCACTAAGGTTTCGATTAAAACAGCCGTTTGGATGGTCATGTGCAGCGAACCCATGATGCGGGCGCCTTTTAGCGGTTTGTCTTTCCCGTATTTGGCGCGTAAAGCCATTAAACCGGGCATTTCGTGTTCGGCGATTTCGATTTCTTTCCGGCCGAATGCGGCCAAAGTAATATCGGCCACTTTGTAAGTTAAATTTTCTGACATTTTTAAACAGTTTTTGTTTGAGGATGCAAAGATAACACAAATTAATTATTAATTTTGCAAAATGAAACCGGAAGTAGAATTATCGGAGTGGCCTCAGTTATTGAATTACGGCTTTTTAATTTTTTTGTCCTGTTTTTTTTTCAGCGCGCAGTTGATAGGAAACGGGCGGAAATTAGTTGTTTCGATGTTTTACGACCTTTTTCATAGCAATGAGCGGCAAAACCTGTTTTCCGAAACGGTCAAAAACGAATTAATCGGTAAATATTTTCTGTGTTTGCAAGCGTTTATTTGCGGCGCTTTTTTGATTTCAGGCATTTATATCCACAATTCCCTCATCACTTGGATAACGGGTGAACAATGGTTTCAGACCTGTGGAATCAGCTTTCTGGGTGTTTCAATTTGGATTATTTATAAATATTTGGTAACCAATCTGATCGGTTTTGTATTTTTTGAAAACGAAAATATCCGGCAATGGAATCATCATTTTTTGTCGATTACAGCGTTAAGCGGCCTTATTTTATTTCCTCCGGCGGTGTGTCTGTTTTTCCTTCCCGGGAGCTATCCTCTTTGTTTTTGGTTCGGCGTAATTTACCTTATTTTCGTTGAAATTCTGACTGCATGGAAGATTTATACGATTTTTTTTCAACAGAATCGCGCTTTGCTTCATTTTATTTTGTACCTTTGCGCCCAAGAATTAATGCCTCTCTATTGGTTGTACCGGGCATTAACTTACTTTTTTTATTAGCTTGAAGATAAAATATGAGTTTGGGTATAAAAAAAATCTTGGTTTCTCAACCCCAGCCTACCAGCGAGAAATCTCCCTATTTCGATATAGCGGAAAAATATGGAGTTCAAATTGTGTTCCGGCCTTTTATTAAGGTCGAACAAGTATCTGCGAAAGAATTTCGGGCGCAACGCATCAATATTTTAGATTACACAGCTGTTATTTTCACGGCTAAAACAGCGATTGATCACTTTTTCAAGATTTGCGAAGAAATGCGGGTTACAATGCCCGACGATATGAAATATTTTTGTGTATCGGAATCAATCGCCGTGTATTTGCAGAAATACATCATTTACCGGAAACGGAAAATCTTTTATCCCGCTTCGGGAAAAGTGGAAGATTTGGTTACGCCCGTCAGGAAACATAACAAGGAAAAATATTTGATTCCGGTGTCGGATGTACACAAAGATAATTTGTTCCGGTTGTTGGACGAGCAAAAAATCAATTATCAAACCGTAACGATGTATCGCACGATCAGCAACGATTTTGAGCCTGATGAAGCGTTTGATTACGACGTATTGTTGTTTTTCTCTCCGGCCGGGATTGCTTCTCTGACAAAAAATTTCCCGGAGTTTCAGCAAAACACGATTGCCATCGGCGCATTTGGTCCCGCGACTGCCCAAGCCGTTCGCGATGCCGGTTTGCGATTAGATATTGAAGCGCCGAGTCCCGAAGCGCCCTCGATGGTATCCGCTCTGGAAAAATACTTGAAATTACTCAAATCTGCAAAGAAATAATTGTCCCTTGCATTCGGGAAACACTTTTAAAAAGTTGGAACGAATTTCCGCACAGCGCGAAATCGATCTCTTGTTCAACGAAGGCTCTTCGTTTATCGCTTATCCTTTGCGGGTCATTTATTTGCAAAAACAACCCTTTTCGGGCGCCCGGAGTGCAATTTTAATCAGTGTTCCGAAAAAACGCTTGAAGCGGGCGGTGCATCGGAATCGCATCAAACGTTTGGTGCGCGAATCGTACCGGTTAAACAAGCATGATTTCATTGACTCCATTTCAACGGAAGGCATTTTGATGGCTTTTATTTATGTTGGAAACGGGATTGCTTCTTACACGGAAATAGAAGCGGCAGTTCTAAAAGCGCTTCGAACTATAACGGCCAAATGTCATGATTCATAAAATTATTCTTTTCATTGCGTTATTGCCGATCCGGTTTTACAAACTTTGCATTTCGCCGTTGATTCCTCCTTCGTGCCGCTATACGCCAACTTGTTCGGAATACGCGATGCAAGCCATTCAAAAACACGGGGTGTTGAAAGGCGGATGGTTGGCGATGAAGCGGATTTTGCGATGTCATCCGTGGGGAGGTTCGGGTTATGACCCGGCGCCTTGAAGTTCTTCCTGCATAAACTGTTCGGCAGAAAGGGCGGTTGTACTTAAAACGGGATATTCTTTTTCAAAGCAGATCGAAAATAGATTGGTGTTCAGATTATCTTCAATCTGTTTTTGCGTCCACCATTTACCGTCTTGTAATTTCAGACCTTTCAATTGTTTTTCATCCGAGATATTACAGATGTAGAGATAAATCAATCGATTGTAATGGGAATGGACATAGCGACAAATGAAACGCACTCGCAGGTCTGTTCGTTTTCCGATTTGTTGTAACATCGTTTGAAAGCCGTCGTCCAAACTTTCCTTGAACAGTAAAAAGTGTTCCAAAGGATAATCCATCTTTCCGGGTTCGGAAACGTAACGGACATTTTGCAGAGAAAGATAAATCATTCCTTTATAAGTCAACGCAATACGAATTACCGGGTGCATATATTGATTGTCCGGCAAGCTCACGCTTTGAGCGATTTTGCCATATACTTTTCCGGCAGAGTTCACAATGGGCAACCAGACTTCGCGGTGTAAACAACGACGGACAAAACTTCCGAAAATTGCCATACACACAATAAGAGCTGCAAATAATATAATAATGAATCTGATTACCACTGTTTTTAGATTGTTTTATATTATATAACGGGGAAGTGGGGGAATTGTTTAGGATTAGTGTAAAAATTGTGTATTTTGATGAGAATTGAAATATTTCATGTAAATTTGTGGCAATTATTAAAAATATGGAAAGTTAAAGTATTAATTTATAGTTAATTGGGCTTAACGCTCTTATTCTCTCCTATTCAGAAATCTGGTAAAATTTCATCTGAGAGTAAGGCTGCGGGAGTTCACGTCTTTGGGCGTGAATTGTTTCGCGCTTATTAGGATGAATGGTTTACCAGAGCCAAAGAATAGGATAATAAGCAATCATGGAAACATTGGCTTCAGTCGTAAATAGCGGAATTGATTCTAAGGGTAGTTCTACTTTGTCTAAATGTTATGCTGGTGGAATTTGTGGACAAACTTATGGTATAATTAGCAACTGTTATAATACAGGAACAGTTAGGGGGTATGCTTCTAACTCATTTTCTCTTGTTGCAGGGATTTTAAGTCATTTGCCTGCAGGCGTGTATATTGTGAGGATAGGTGGCGAAAAAACGATTAAGTTGATAAAGAATTAAAAATCTAAAAAAATGAAAACACTAAAAAGAACAATCTGTATGCTTGCCATACTATTGTCTATGGAACACCTCTTTATCTGGATACTCCATGCGATGTATTTTGGAGTTTATGAAAATGTAAAAAATCAGTTGCATTTTATTTTTATTTATGAGTTGCATGGCGGTAATGCACGCCCAAGACATCACCAAGCAAACGATGGTAAACTTAGCGGAAGTATGGGCTTTGATTCCGATGGTGAATTGGTCTGTACGGACAAAACCATAATTTATGCAATTAATTTTGGCGTTCCCAATACGGGGATTGAACCTCCAAGCAAAATTAAGTTTAAAGTAGAAGGAGAGGAAATGTATTACAATATTTCCAAATCTGAATGGGAATCAAATTCCGACAAATAATATTAATCGCCCACAAGGGCATAAAAAATATTATGGCCGGCTGTCTTTATATCAGTTTTACAGATAATTACAATGTACCAAACTCATTGATAACATTTTGCGTTATTGTGTCAATTTGGAGTGATTGTTTTATATGCTCTGTTACGAAAAGAAACGGATGCCGGTTCTGCTTGGGACAATCTTGAGTAGAAAATTTGCGACAAAACAGGATCTTCTATATCCCAAGCGTACCTAAAGGCACGATATTCACTCCATCCGCTCTTCTGTGCGCAATGCCGGAACCGGTAATTATATTCAATGACATTGGAGCAGACATTTTCTCCGTGTCAATTTTTGAAGCAAACTTCAAAAGTGATTTTGCTCCATCGTCAACAGCGCCATAACCAAGTTTCACTTCAAAAGCAGCCCAGTTTCCATTACGTTTCTGAACAATCGCATCTACTTCCTGCCCTGTCGAATCACGATAAAAGAACACTTTGGCATCTATCGCATCAGCATACACACGCAAATCATGTATTACCAAGGATTCAAAAAGGAAACCCAAATATTTCAAGTCGGACATCAAATAATCGACATCCTCGCCTATCGCCCCAATCGCAATAGAAGGATCCACAAAATGTCGCTTCGGAGTGGTGCGCAAGGTCGCAGATGAACGCAAGGTGACATTGAAAGCCGGAAGATCTTCCAAAATCATAATCCTTTCAAGGGCATCTAAGTAAGAAGAGGTAGTATCTCGGTCAAATGTTGTACTATCCCTTCGGGCATCTGAGGTTAGCGTTTCTATGGATGCCTCCGTAGCAATATTTCGCGCAATAGATGCCATTAGCGCACGTACCTTAAACGCTCTAATAATTCGGTATCTGCAAGGCGATTTAAGTATGACATAACCTATTTATATACAACTAATTATAATATACATTCCGTAAATTATAAGAATTTCATCCCGCAATTTGTAAGAATTTCATTCCGCAAATTTATACTATTTTTTCCGAATGTGCAACACTCCTTATTTCAAACAATCCATAGAATGATACGACGACCGCACCAACGGCCCACTTTCCACATAGCGAAAGCCAATCGACAAGGCTTCTGTCTTATATTTTTCAAAAGTATCAGGATGAATATAAGCCGCTACCGGAATATTCTTTTTGGAAGGTTGCAAATATTGCCCGATCGACAAAAAACGGCAACCGGCAGCACATAAATCGTGCAGCGTTTCGCGAATTTCTTCTTCCGTTTCACCCAAACCCAACATCAAACCCGATTTGCAACGGATGCCGGCCATTGCAATTTGTTTCAAAACCGACAAGCTGGTTTCGTATTGCGCGACACTTCGCACCAAAGGCGTTAAACGGCGAACGGTTTCGATATTGTGAGCGATGATTTCGGGTTTAGTTTGAATGATTAAATCCAATAAATTCGTTTTACCGCGAAAATCGGGAATGAGAACCTCTATCGTTGTATCCGGATTTAATTCTTTGATTTTCAGAATGGTATTAACCCAATGAACGACGCCAAAGTCCGGTAAATCATCGCGATCGACCGAAGTAATGACCGCATGTTTTAAGTTTAATTGCCGGATGGATTCGGCGATTTTTTGCGGCTCGTCTTCATCCAAAGGCAAAGGTTTTCCCGAAAGCGTGTTGCAAAATTTACAACGGCGCGTGCAGATTTCGCCGGCAATCATGAACGTGGCTGTGCGGTTGTTCCAACATTCGCCCAGATTCGGACAACGGCCGCTTTCGCAAATGGTGTGTAAGCCTTGGCTTTTGACAATTTTTCCGGTCTGCGCAAAATCGGCATTATTTCCCAAACGGATGCGGAGCCAATCGGGTTTTGCAAGGTATTCCATCAATTGTTTTTTTGTAAGAAATCGATAATCCGGTTGTAGAGATGTTCGCGAGTAGTAACGCCCAATAAACTGTGGTTCCGATTGGAATAAATTTGCATTTCAAAATTTTTTCCGGCTTCGACCAATTTTTCGGCATAATAATAGGTGTTTTGAATATGCACATTATCATCGGCCGTGCCGTGAACCAACAATAAATTTCCTTGCAAATCATCGACCAAAGCCACCGGTGTACAACGGTTGTAATTGGCGAAATTTTCATTGGGCGTGCGCATAAACCGCTCGGAGTAAATCGAATTGTAGAATTTCCAATCGGTTACGGGAGCGATGGCAATGCCGGCGTGGAAGATGCCGTTGCCGCGACTCATAGCCATTAAAGTAGTAAATCCGCCGTAACTCCAGCCCCAGATGGCGATGCGTTTGGAATCGACATAAGATAATGTTGCCAGATATTTTGCCGTTGCAATTTGATCGTCCGATTCCAAAATCCCCAATTGTTGGTAGGTGCATTTGCGGAATTGTTGGCCGCGGGCGCCGGTTCCCCGACCGTCGGCGCAAACCACGATATACCCTTGTTCGGCCAAATAATAATACCAGTCGATTTTAAAAACATCTTTCACTTCCTGCGAATTGGGACCGCTGTATTGCACCATCAAAACGGGATATTTTTTATTGGAATTGAAGTAGTAAGGTTTTATCATCCAAGCGTTTAATTCATCTCCTGTTTCATTTTTGAATTGGAAAAATTCTTTTTGGGAAAAGCGGATTTGCAATAAATTTTTGGAAATCGATTGATTATCGTTCAATTTCACTAATTCTTTTCCTTTATCATTATAAATCGCTGTATGATTGGGCGTTTCCGTATTCGAAAAATCATTCACAAAATACTTAAAATTAGCGCTGAAAGAAGCTCGATTTGTTCCGGTTTGAGTGGATAATTTGGTTTTATTTCCTTTTGCATCTATTTTATAAACAGAGCGGCGCAACGGACTTTCTTCGGCCGATTGATAATAAACCGTTCGGGTTTGCGGGTCGAAACCGTAAAGCGCAGTAACGTCGTAAGCGCCGGAAGTCAGTTGTTTGTCCAACACGCCGGTCATCGAATAGAGATAAATATGCGCATAGCCGTCTTTTTCACTCACATAGGCAAAATTATCTTTGGAAAAAGCGATGGATAAAATCCAATCCGGATCAATGTAACAGGGATTTTCGTCATGCAAAACCAATTTGGCGACGGCCGATTTCGGATTCACGGCATACATATTGAAATTGTTTTGTTGGCGATTCAAAGTCATCACCATCAATTGGTCAATATTTTCCGTAAAACGAATATCGGGAATATAGCCGTCGTCGTCCAATGGAACGTTCATTTTTTGCGTGGTTTTATTTTCCGTATCGAAAACGAAACAAGCAACGGAAGAATTGTTTTGTCCTGCTTTGGGATACTTGTAATCATAGAATTTCGGATATAAATCGCCATTGAAAACCGTAAACGAATAGGTCGGCACTTCCGTTTCGTCCGATTTCAGAAAAGCCAACAAACGGCTGTCGGCCGACCACGCAAGCAGATTAGTTTGCACAAATTCTTCTTCATACACCCAATCGGTAATGCCGTTGAGGATTTTTCCGAATTGTCCGTCTTTAGTGATTTGCGATTCGGTATCGTAATCGAATTTTTTTAGCCAAATATTATTGTCGCGCACAAAAGCGGCCATTCGTCCGTCGGGCGAAAGCGTGGGAATCCTGATTTTTCCCGGCGTATCCGAAAGCGGTTTCAGAAAATTGCGACGCACATCATAATCATACACACCGGCTTCCCACGAGCGGCGGTAAATCGGCGTTTGATTGTTCCACACTAAAATGCGGTAACCACGGTTGTCGATCAGGTAACCGTCGATGGTATGAATTACCGTTCCGCGCGTTTTATTGACATGAAACAAAGTATCGACTGCTTTTCCTGTTGCGTAGGCGTATTTTAAAATAGCCGTTTTTTCGGGATTCAGAAGCGTATAATGTTCGCCGTCGGGCAAAGACGTTATCGCATTCAATTCGATTTGAGCTGAATATTGACCGGCCACAATATCGTGTAACAAGAACGGTTTATTTTCTGTTTGAGAAAAAACCGTGCAAACAAAAGAAAGGAAAAGGAGTACGAAAATGTTTTTTTTCATAAAATGATACCGAATTTTAAACTGCAAACTTACTATTTTTTGCTGAAAGCGCCAAAAGATGAAAAATAAGGTTAATTCTTTTTTTCTAATAAATTCTAAAAATTAATGTAGAAATTGATTATGGATTTTGGAAAAATAATGTAAATTTGTACCCCATAACTTAACAACAAACAAAATCATTATGAATGAGTTAGAAATTATCCAAACCAAAGTGTTTGAAATTCGCACCCAACGAGTAATGCTTGACTTTCATTTAGCTGAAATGTATGGCATTGAAACTCGCGTTTTGAAGCAGGCTGTGCGCCGGAATATGGAACGGTTTCCGCCTGATTTTATGTTCACATTGGAACAAATCGAATTTGCAGAGGTTATCACAAATTGTGATAAGCTCCGCATGGAGGTCAAATTTACACCATCGATGCCTTTCTGTTTTACCGAACAAGGAATTGCCATGCTTTCCAGCGTTTTACGAAGTCCACAAGCCATCGAAATCAACATTGCAATTATGCGAGCGTTCGTGGAATTACGGAAATACGCATTGGGCTACGCCGAATTAAAACAGCGTTTAGATCATCTCGAATTGGATATGAATCTGCAAATCCGGGATATTTATACCGTTTTGTCGGAAATGGAAGAAGAAAAAGCGAAAAAAGCGCGGCCGGTGGTCGGATATATTCAACCGAAAAACTAAAAAACGATGGAAGCCTTATTACATTATATCTGGAAGCATCGCAATTATCTTCCCAGCCAATTTCAAACCACTTGCGGCCAAACGTTGGAAATTATCGACCCCGGCATTTACAATTCCGATGCCGGCCCCGATTTCTTCAATGCCAAAATCAAAATCGACGGCGAAATTTGGGCGGGAAATATCGAAATTCATACTTGTTCGAGCGATTGGTACAAACACAAGCATCATTTGGATAACGCTTATAATTCGGTTATTTTACACATAGTTGAATCGGTTGATAAAGAAGAAATTATAACTAAATCAGGCCGGAAAATTCCGCAATTTATTTTGAAAATTCCTGATCATATCCGAATGAATTATCAATATTTATTGAAGCAGGAGAATCCGGTTCCTTGCTTGTCGCGTATCCGCGAAATTCCCGCCATTTATTGGAGCGATTGGAAAAATACGCTGACCATCGAACGGTTGGAGCGCAAAACCCAAACGATTTTCGATTTATTGGATGAATATCACGACGATTGGAACGAAATTTTTTACATCACACTCGCCCGCAATTTCGGATTCGGAATCAATAACGACGCTTTCGAGCGATTGGCTAAAAGTCTACCGTTCAAATACATACTCAAACATTGCGATTCGCCTCAACAAATCGAAGCGCTGTTTTTGGGACAAGCCGGATTGCTCGAAAACGATTCTTTTTCCGACGAATATTACCGGCAATTAAAAAACGAATACCGGTTTTTAAGTCAAAAATACAATTTAAAACCGTTGGATGCCTCAATTTTCAAGAGTTTACGCATCCGGCCCAATAATTTTCCGCACATTAAATTGGTACAATTAGCCGGATTTATTACAAAAGGACAAACGCTTTTTTCGCAGATTTTGGAAAAAAACAGTTTAAAAGAATTTCAATCACTCTTTGTTTCGGAAGTAAACGAATATTGGGAAAATCATTATCATTTTGAAAAAACTTCGCCGAGAAAGAAGAAAAGTTTAAGTCTTTCGGCGATTCATATCTTATTGATTAATACGGTTGTGCCGGTATTATTTGCTTACGGAAAACGGAAAAACATGGAAATATTCATCCAAAAAGCATTGGAATTGCTGGAAAATATTCCGCCGGAACGCAACCACATTATCACATATTTTGAAAAATACGGCGTAAAATCGCTTCACGCTGCCGATTCACAAGCCTTGATTCAACTCAAACGGGTGTATTGCGAAGCGAAAAAGTGCATTTATTGCCGGATGGGACATCGCTTGTTGAATAAAAATATTGTATCTTTGCAGTCCGATTAAAAAAACGACACAATGAATTTCGTAGAAGAACTTAAATGGCGCGGCATGATCCACGATATGATGCCCGGAACCGAACAACAATTACAAAAAGAACTGACCTCGGCCTATGTGGGCATCGACCCGACGGCCGATTCGCTGCATATCGGCCACTTGGTCGGAGTGATGATGCTGAAACATTTTCAACGCGCCGGACACCGTCCTATTGCGCTTATTGGCGGAGCTACCGGCATGATTGGCGACCCGTCGATGAAATCACAGGAACGTAATTTATTGGATGAAGCTACTTTACGCAAAAATCAAGAAGGAATCAAGGCTCAATTGGCCAAGTTTTTGGATTTCGATTCCGATAAGCCCAACGCCGCCGTTTTAGTCAATAATTACGATTGGATGAAAGATTATTCGTTCCTGAATTTCATTCGCGACATCGGTAAACACCTCACGGTTAATTACATGATGGCCAAAGATTCCGTAAAAAAACGCTTGGGCGCCGAAGCTTCGGTGGGAATGTCGTTTACCGAATTTTCGTATCAATTGTTGCAAGGTTACGATTTTCTATTTTTGTATCAAAATTACGGCTGCAAACTGCAAATGGGCGGTTCCGACCAATGGGGAAATATCACGACCGGCACCGAATTGATTCGCAGGAAAGAAAGCGGAGAAGCCTTTGCGCTCACGTGTCCGCTGATTACGAAAGCCGATGGCGGCAAGTTCGGAAAAACCGAATCGGGCAATGTGTGGCTCGACCGCCGTTACACTTCGCCCTACAAATTCTACCAATTTTGGTTGAATGTGAGTGATGCCGACGCCGAAAAATACATCAAGATATTTACCGCTTTGTCGCAAGAAGAAATCGGCGCCTTGGTGGAAGAACAACACGCAGCTCCGCATCTTCGTTCCTTGCAAAAACGCTTGGCACAGGAAGTTACCGTGATGGTTCACTCGCAGGAAGATTATGATGCAGCGGTGGAAGCCTCCCAAATTCTTTTCGGAAATTCCACATCCGACACCTTGAAAAAATTGGATGAAGCCACTTTGTTGGACGTTTTCGCGGGCGTAGAAAAATACGAAATCTCGAAAGAAGAATTGTCGGCCGGCATCAAAGCCGTCGATTTATTAGCCGAAAAAGCGCCCGTTTTTCCCTCGAAAGGTGAAATGCGGAAATTGGTGCAGAGTGGCGGTGTAAGTATCAATAAAGAAAAGTTGTCGGCTTTTGATGCCGTGGTGGATGCTTCGTATTTGTTGGGGGGCAAGTATATTTTGGTGCAGAGGGGGAAGAAGAATTATTTTTTGTTGATTGCGCGCGGGTAATAACCGCGTGCCAATCGCTGAAAAATCACATAAACCAATCCCGCAAACAAAACCACCGAAAGCGCCGCCAACCACCAAGTAGAACCATACCCCAAAGCATCAATCTCTTTCGCAATTTCCGGCGAATCCTGAAAAACGGTAAACGTAAGCGTACTGAACAGATTGTTGGTAAAATGCGCCACAATCGGGAGCCAAATCGAGCCGCCGTAATACATCAAATAACCCAAAAAAGCGCCGATCAACATACGGGGAATAAATCCGTAGAATTGCAAATGAAACGCGCTGAAAACAATGGCGGTAATCCAAATCACGACGTGCGGATTGCGGATGGCCCGTCCAAGTAAATTTTGAAGTAATCCTCTGAAAATCAATTCTTCACCGATGGCCGTCAATACACAAACCAACAGGATATTGACGGGCAAATCCCACCAATGATGCACATACAACATGGTTTCCAGAATCCGGTTGTTGGTTTCTTCCATCATAGTCATCCAATTTTCCACGCCGCGCAACCATTCGGGAAAAACCATTTGTTGATTTATCATATATGTGCAATTCAAAAACGGAATCACGGCCAAAGTGCTTAAAGCCGTGAGCATCCATAATTTCCACGAAATTTTCGATTCCAATTTTAAATACGATTGGAGGTTGTCGCTATACAACCACGCACAAACCACAGCCGGAAAAATAAACATCCCGAAAATCTGCAAAGTCTGCATCATTTTCAATAATCCGGGACGATTCAATAAATCGGCTTGCAAAACGTCGAGCGTCCCAAAATCCAAACCGGTTTGAAACAAAAAAATAATGACCGAAATCATCGAAACGGCCATATATCCGAAAAAAACCAGAGCGACAAACAACAAAACTTGTACAAAAACAGACGAATTTTTTAATGCGGCTTTCAACATATTTTCAATTTTTAATAATTTCTTTGTCCGAAAATTTTACTCCCGATGCGCACCATCGTACTTCCTTCTTCCACGGCAACCGGATAATCGTCGCTCATGCCCATCGAAATTTCTTTAAAATATTCGTTTTCAACAAAATAACAATTCTTTATTTGATTAAAAAACGAACGAAGCGACACAAATTCTTTCCGTATTTCGGTTTGATTTTCGGTAAATGTGGCCATTCCCATTAATCCGCAAATTTGGATGGCAGGCCATTTTCCGTTGATATATTCTCGAACCGCATTTTCCGCTTCCTCAAACGAAAAACCGAATTTATGTTCTTCCTGCGCAATATGAATCTGCAATAAAACTTGGATTTTCCTATCAATTTTTGCAGCGCAACGATTGATTTCATCCAAGAGTTTTTCGCTATCCACCGATTGAATCATCGCGACAAACGGCACGATATACTTCACTTTGTTAACTTGCAGATGCCCGATAAAATGCCATTCGATGTCGTCTGGCAATTGCGACTGTTTTTCGACCAATTCCTGCACACGGTTCTCGGCAAAAAGACGATGACCGGTGTCATAAGCCTCACGAATCACCTCTTCCGGATGAAATTTCGATACGGCCGTCAATTTTACGAAAGATGGCAATCCTGCTTTTATCCGATGCAGTTGGCCGGCAACGCTCATTCTTTTGTTTCGGGTGTTTTGGCTTTCGTATCGGCGTCGAACGGGAAAACGTCCATCAACATCGTTTCCGTTACGGATGCGATTTCGTAATCGCTCATCGTACCTTTCATGCCTTCTTCCACGATAGCGATGGCTTCTTTGATGCCGGATGCTTGCGCCAACATCTGTACGGCCGTTTTTCGCTCGGCGCCACTCTTTTCGTCCAAAGAAACGAATAACACTTTGAGCTTGTAATAGCGGTCGCCCTTCTCGTTGAAAAACAATTCGGCCAATTTGGCGCGCTTGATGTTGGCGACCGTAAATTCGCCGCTCACATAATGCTTGATTTCTTCGATGATGCGCGCTTCAGCTTCGGTAAACGACAGAGCATCCACCAAATACGGTTCGCTCACTCGTTTTTGCACGCCGTTTTCCATCATCTTTTCGTAAGACACTTTACATTCAAACCAGTTGCTCATAATTCAATATTCTGTTTTATCTGTTTTTTGTTCCCAAATTTCAAAAGCTTCAATCGCTTCATTTCTAAGCATTTGCACAATAGGAACTGCGCGTTTTTCTTTCGGCAATTCCAATTGGTCATAAATAAACGAATCGTCGAATCCGATATTTTTAGCGTCGGTTTTCGTATTCGCATAATAAATTTTGTCGATTCTCGCCCAATAAATGGCCGACAAACACATCGGACAAGGTTCGCACGAAGTAAAAATTTCGCAGCCCGACAAATCGAAAGTATTCAATTTCTTAGCCGCTTTGCGAATCGCGCTCACTTCGGCATGAGCCGTGGGGTCGTTTTTCAGCGTAACCATATTATGACCCGAAGCCACTTCTTTTCCATCTTTTACAATCACGGCGCCAAACGGGCCACCGCCCGCCGTCACGCTTTTCAGGGAAAGTTGTATCGCTTTCCGCATCCATTTTTGATTTGATTGGTTCATAGTGATTTATTTATTTGTTCGATATAATCCAAAACTTCGTCGCGCCCTTTTTTGTGTTCCGATGAAGTGTAAAAAATGGGCGGAAGTTCTTCCCAAGTTTCCAATAATTTATTTTTGTAAGCGAGTATATTTTCATTCAAACGCGATTGTGAAAGTTTGTCGATTTTCGTAAAAATCAATGCGAACGGAATACCGCTTTCGCCCAAACGATTGATAAAGTCCAAATCGATGGTTTGCGGTTCGAGCCGGCAATCGAGTAATACGAAGAGGCAAGTCAATTCTTCGCGTTCATCCAAATACAAATCGATGATTTCCTGAATTTTCCGGCGGCCTTCTTTTCCGCGTTGCGCATAACCGTAACCCGGCAAATCGACCAAATACCATTCGCCGTTAATCAAAAAATGGTTGATTAACTGCGTTTTACCCGGCGTGGACGACGTGAGCGCCAATCCTTTTTTCCCGGTCAACATATTAATCAACGACGATTTACCGACATTGGAACGGCCGATAAACGCATATTCGGGACGTCCGTCGCGCGGACATTTTTCCGGTTGCGTATTACTGATTACAAATTCCGCTTTTTTAACAATCACTGTGTCTGAATTTTTTTGGATTGCAAAAATACAACTTTTTTATGAATGTTCTGACTTTATTCCAAATAAACAACGAATATTTAGTGTAAATTTGCACATCAAACAAACAACAAAAATATGCCCTATAAAGCAGAAACAATCGTCCCTTATTCAAGCGACACCTCTTCAAAAACCACCCAAGTGGAACAAATGTTCGACGCCATCGCCAAGCGATACGATTTATTGAATCACACCCTCTCGTTTGGAATTGATAAATTCTGGCGAAAAAAAGGCATTTCGGCCTTAAAAGATTTGTCGCCGCACAAGATATTAGACATCGCCACCGGCACGGGAGATTTAGCGATGGAAGCCTATCGCATTCTTCGACCCACGGAAATACTCGGCATTGATCTTTCGGAAGAAATGATGAAAATCGGTCGTCAAAAAGCAGCTGCGGCAGGTTGGTCGGAACAAATACGGTTTGAACAGCAAAACTGTATGCAATTAACTTTGTCAGACCATACTTTCGATGCTGTGATTGTAGCTTTCGGAGTAAGAAATTTTGAGAATTTAGACAAAGGTTTGCAGGAAATCCGTCGTGTACTTCGTCCCGGCGGCCGGCTGATGATATTGGAATTAACCACACCCGGCACGTTCCCGATGAAACAACTTTACCGGATTTATTCGTCTTTGATACCCGCTATCGGACAATTGATTACGTGCAATCAACCGGCTTGTGATTATCTCCCGAAATCAATACAAGCCTTTCCGCAATTTGCCGAGATGGTGCGAATTTTGAAGAAAAACGGTTATTCCGAAGTTAGTTTTCAAAAACTTACGATGGGAATATGCGGATTGTATCTTGCTACGTAATTATTTATTCCATTAAATGGCTTTCCAAAATTTGTTTCATCGAAAAACCTTCCAAGCCCAGATAATAAGCGGTAGTATCGACTACCGCTTGTAAAGGAACCAAACCGATCAGTTCGCAACCGGCCACATTTACGCCATAGCGTTGCGCTTCAAAACGCACCATTTCAACGGCTTGGTAAATCGCGGTTTTCGTGTAATCGGTTAAATTCAGGGATACTTGCACCATTCCTTGTTCTTTCAAGTCCACTCCCATCGCTTTACAGCAACGAAGACCGCCACCGGTGAAACGGACTTTTTTCGCAATTTTATCGGCGATTTCCAAATTTGTAGTATGCAAATTTACATTGAAGGCAATCAAGGGCATACGAGCGCCCACAATGGATGCTCCCGCCGTAGGATGCCGTTCTTCGGGCCCAAAATCGGGTTTCCATTCAGACTGTTTCATTTTTTCGATTAGACCTTCAAATTCGCCTTTGCGGACAGTCGCCAGATTCTGCCGGTGTTCGGCCGATGCCGATTTTTCGTATAAATAAACCGGTAAATCGTATTTTTCCGATACTATTTTTCCGACTTCTTTGGCCAAAGCGTCGGCCTCATCCAGGGTCATTCCTTTGATGGGAATAAACGGAATTACGTCTGCGGCGCCCATTCGCGGATGCTGGCCTTTGTGCTTTGTCAAATCTATTTCACGAATGGCGATTCCGATGGCTTCAACGATTGCATGTTTCACAGCTTCGGGTTCGCCGATAACGGTAACGACCATCCGGTTGTGGTCTTTATCGTTGCTGTAATCGAGCAATTGGATGTTTTCCTTGGCACGGAAAGCATTCACGATGCGTTCTACTTTTTCCAAATCGCGTCCTTCGCTGAAATTGGGGACACATTCTACCATTTGATTCATAAAAGAAAAAAGCAACTTATTTTTTCTCGGTATATAAAAATAATGTTTTGGCATTGTCGAAACTTACCGCTTGACCCCCACTGCCTTGATAAGCGGTAAATTGCCCCGTATGCTTAACAGCAATCAAAATGTTTTGTTCATCGTATTCCGGTTCGTAGGTAAACCGATTAATATGTGCCTGACTTTCGGAAGGTTGATATTGAACTTCGACACTTGTTATATTATTTTTATTTTTTTTACCCAACAGCTTATCTGACAGGATAAATCTATTTTCCGAAAGAAATATCGGTGTATAGGGCGCCCAATCGCTCATCGGCACAAAATCTTTTGTGTCGTATGTATAATTATAAGTAATTGTTTTAGCCAAAGCGCCATCGAGCACCGAATACCCGAAAGTTTCAGCTTTTGCTATGTTTCCATTTTGAATGGTAGCCCGGTAAGTTTCCCGTTTCCCCATTTTAGGATCCGTTATTTTTACAAGAAAGCCTTGTTCGTCGTAGTGATAGTCACGAATACTAACCGTATAAGAAACTCGATTATCTACCCATACATCTCTATAGCTATGGACGATTTGTGATAAACGCCCTGCCGTTGAGATAATTAGAACGGTATCGTATTCCATCATAGTTGTATAATCCGATATTTTTGTCAGTTGGATAGAGTTGTCCGGATAACTTACTTCCGCTCCGTCATATTTATTCACTTTGTCATTCGAATCGTATTCCCAACGAATAGGATCCCACATCCAAGGTATAATCCGTTCAGTACCTGTTTCCGCCATCAGGATCACACCGGTCAATACCGTTTCTTTCGTTTTTGCACCGGCATCCTCTTCGGAAGAGGGATCATTGTTGCAAGAAGATAACAAATTCACGACTATTAAAGCAGCCATTGCCATCATAAAAAAATTTCTCATTCTATATTAATATTAAAATTTCCATACCTGTCCTGTACCTGTCCTGTACATTCAATTTGAGGGAACAAAAGTAAAACATTTTTTTATAAATCAAGTGAGATATACAACTATTTTATATTACCTTTGCCATCGATTTCAAAATGAAAAAAGAATGCTGATTCAAGTTCTCAAATCGAAATTGCACCGCGTAACGGTTACGGACGCCAATTTGAACTATATCGGGAGCGTTACCATCGACAAAGATTTAATGGATGCCGCCAACTTCATCGAAGGCGAAAAAGTGCAGGTGTTGAACAATAACAACGGCGAACGCATTGAAACGTATGTGATTACCGGCGAACGCGGTTCGGGCATTATCTGCCTCAACGGAGCTGCCGCCCGCAAATTTCTGCCCGGCGATACGATAATCATCCTGTCGTACGCTTTGATGGATTTTGAAGAAGCCAAAAAATTTAAGCCGACGGTTGTTTTCCCGACGGATAATCATTTGTAAAATCCAAATATGCTTGCTTTTAATCCCATCCGAATCGAAGATAAAGATACCATTCAATCCTTTTTCAACTCAAGTGTTTTTCGCAATTGCGACTTTTCGTTTTCCAATATTTTCAGTTGGAGGCATTTGTATAACACGACTTTCGCCGTAAAAGGAAACGAATTTTTATTTATCCGTTTTCAAACATCGGAAGATATGCCCGGCTATCTGTTTCCGTTGGGAAACGGCGATTTGAAGACCGCATTCGAAATTTTAATGGCCGATGCCGCCGAACGGGGCAACGATTTCCGCTTGTATGCCATAACGTCCAAAATGTTTGAGCAAATCGAACAAATCTTTCCCGGTCGCTTTTCCTTTGAAACCGACCGCGATTGGTACGAATACCTTTATCCGGCTGACGATTTAATTCGATTGGTCGGCAAAAAATACCAATCCAAACGCAACCATATCAATAAACTCAAACGCACTTACCAATGGGAATATCTGCCGATTACACGCGAAATCATTCCCGATTGCCTGCAATTATATCGCCGCTGGTGTGCCGAAAACGGCGGTTGCAATACCGACCAATCGCTTGTGGAAGAATGTTTGGCCACACATCAAGCCTTTGAACATTACGAACAGTTGGGCTTAACCGGCGGCGCTTTACGCATCAACGGAGAAATTTTGGCCTACTCCTACGGGCAAGCCTTAACCGTCGACACCTTCGGCGTTCATGCCGAAAAAAGCCTCTACGAAATCGACGGCGGCTTCACGATGATGAATCAGCAATTTGCCGAACATAATTGCGCGGCGTATCGCTACATCAATCGCGAAGAAGATTTGGGAATTGATTCGTTACGGCAAGCTAAATTGTCGTATCATCCGGAGATTTTGTTGGAAAAGGGTCTGGTAAAATTAATTTAAAAACCGTATCTTTGCGGCTTATCATATCTAATTTATTATGAGTAAATCCTTTGTTGAAACACCGTTGATGAAGCAGTATAAGGAGATGAAAACGAAACATCCCGACGCCATTTTACTGTTTCGCGTGGGCGATTTCTACGAAACATTCTCCGACGATGCGATTGTTGCATCGGAAATATTGGGAATTACACTGACTAAACGAAAAAACGGCGCAGCGCAAACAGTCGAATTGGCTGGATTTCCGCACCACGCTTTGGATACTTACTTGCCGAAATTAGTCCGCGCAGGCAAACGGGTAGCGATTTGCGATCAATTGGAAGACCCGAAATTAACTACCAAATTGGTCAAACGCGGCATTACCGAATTGGTTACACCCGGTCTTTCCATCAACGATAATGTATTGAATCACAAAGAAAACAATTTCCTCGCCGCTATTCATTTCAACAAAACCGTTTGCGGAATCGCTTTATTGGATTTATCGACCGGCGAATTTCTTACCGCCGAAGGTCCCGCCAATTATATCGACAAACTACTCCATAATTTTGCGCCCAAAGAAATCTTGATCGACCGGAGCAAACGCCGCTCGTTTGAAGAAAATTTCGGTTCCAAATGGCTCACGTTTGAAATGGAAGATTGGGTTTTTACCGAAGATACCGCCAACGAACGCCTTTTAAAACAATTTGAAACCAAAAATTTGAAAGGTTTCGGCGTGCAACATCTCACGAACGGCATTATAGCTTCGGGAGCGATTCTCTGCTATTTAGACATCACTCAACATACGCAAACGGCGCATATCACGGCGCTTTCACGCATCGAAGAAGACCGCTACGTGCGTTTGGATAAATTTACCGTGCGCAGTCTGGAACTTTTAAATACGATGAACGAAGGCGGCAAATCGCTGCTCGATATTATCGACCGAACAATTACTCCGATGGGCGCACGAATGCTCAAACGTTGGATTGTTTTCCCATTGAAAGAAGTAAAACCGATTGAAGACCGCTTGTCGGTGGTGGAACATTTTTTCCGCCATCCCGAAATCAAAGATTCATTGGAACAAACATTGAGTTTGATTGGCGATTTGGAACGCATTATTTCCAAAGTGGCCGTCGCCCGTGTAAATCCACGCGAAGTGGTGCAATTGAAAACCGCTTTAAGCGCTCTGACAACTATAAAAGAACTTTGTTTGAATACCGATGAACCGAGTTTGAAACGCATCGGCGAACAATTAAATCTTTGCTCCATCATTCGCGACCGCATTGACCGCGAATTGTTGCCCGACCCGCCCATCGCGCTCAACAAAGGCAAAGTAATTGCCGAAGGTGTCAACACCGAATTGGACGAATTGCGACAAATCGCTTATTCGGGAAAAGATTTTTTATTAAAAATTCAACAGCGCGAAAGCGAAGCAACCGGCATCCCGTCATTGAAAGTGAGTTTCAACAATGTGTTCGGTTATTACATCGAAGTAACGAATACCCACAAAGACAAAGTGCCTTCTTCATGGATTCGCAAACAAACTTTGGTCAATGCCGAACGCTATATTACCGAAGAATTAAAGGTTTACGAAGAAAAAATTCTGGGAGCCGAAGATAAAATCCTTTCGTTGGAAACGAAATTGTTCAACGAATTGGTCTTGGAATTGATGGAATACATCGCGCCGGTTCAGACGAATGCGAATCTGATTGCGCAAGTCGATTGTCTGCTATCGTTTGCCAAAACGGCCGAACGGCAAAAATACATTCGTCCGCAAGTGAATGAAGGCAAGGCGATTGACATCAAAAACGGTCGCCATCCGGTAATCGAAACGCAATTGCCGCCGGGCGAACATTATATTCCCAACAATGTGTTTTTGGACGATGAGGCCCAACAAATCATCATCATTACCGGACCGAACATGGCGGGTAAATCGGCTTTGCTACGACAAACTGCTTTGATTACTTTGTTGACGCAAATCGGCTCGTTCGTTCCGGCAGAATCGGCCCATATCGGTTTGGTGGATAAAATTTTTACGCGCGTAGGAGCCAGCGACAACATTTCCTTGGGCGAATCGACCTTTATGGTGGAAATGAACGAAGCGGCCGATATTTTGAACAACCTGTCGGAAAGGAGTTTAATCCTGTTTGACGAGTTAGGGCGCGGTACTTCCACATACGACGGCATTTCGATTGCCTGGGCGATCGTCGAGCACATTCACGAACATCCGCGCGGACGGGCAAAAACGCTTTTCGCCACGCATTACCACGAATTGAACGAAATGGAAAAATCGTTCAAACGCATCAAAAATTACAATGTTTCCGTGAAAGAAGTCGATAATAAAGTCATCTTTTTGAGAAAATTAGTGAAAGGCGGCAGCGAACACAGTTTCGGGATTCACGTAGCCAAAATGGCGGGAATGCCGATGAGTATCGTCAAACGCAGCAACGAAATTCTGACGCAATTGGAAAGTGATAACCGGAAAAACGGCATTGCCAAACCAATTAAAGAAATTTCAACACAACGCGAAGGCTATCAAATGAGTTTCTTTCAGTTGGACGACCCGGTGTTGTCGCAGATTCGCGATGAGATTCTCAATTTGGAGATTGATCATTTAACGCCGGTGGAGGCGCTGAATAAACTGAATGATATTAAGCGGATTTTGAAAGGGAAATAAAAAAATTATGTATCTTCGCGACCAAAATGGAATTGCATTCCATTTTGGTCAAACAAAATAAATTATGTACTACGAACGAACTTTATATCAGGTAATTAAACGAGCGACTAACACTTTCCCCGTTGTCCTTTTGACCGGGCCGCGACAAGTCGGGAAAACGACCTTGTTTGAAAAGTGTGTCGAATCGGAACGTAAGATTGTTTCGTTGGATGATATTGAAATTCGCAATCTTGCCAAAAACGACCCGAATTTGTTTCTGCAACAATATAAACCGCCTGTTTTAATTGATGAAGTTCAGTATGCGCCCGAATTATTTCCTTATATCAAAATTATTGTTGACAAGGAGAAAAAAGACGGATTATTTTGGCTAACCGGATCTCAACCGTTTGAATTGATGAAAAACGTGACGGAATCTCTTGCAGGAAGAGTTGCCGTAATTGAAATGCAAGGATTAACACAAGCCGAAAAATTTCAAAGAGAAACCGTTCCTTTTGTCCCGGATAAAATCGTTGGAAACAACAGAGAATCGTTTGATATTAATCAAGTTTATACCCTGATTTTTAATGGTTCCTTCCCAAAATTGATTGCCAATCCCAATATTGACAGGGATTTGTTTTTTTCTTCCTATTTAAAAACGTACATCGAAAGAGATATAAAGTTGTTGAAAAATATTGAAGATGAGCATATTTTTTTGCAATTTATCCGGGTAATTGCGGCAAGAACCGGGCAACTTTTAAATTATAAAGACATATCTAATTCATTGGATATTACCGAAAAAACCGTTAAGGCGTGGATTTCACTTTTGGAAACGTCGGGATTGATTTATATTTTGAAGCCCTATTACAAAAATCTGTCCAACAGGCAAATAAAAACGCCCAAACTCTACTTTCTTGATACCGGACTTTGTGTTTATCTGTGCGGTTGGAAGTCGGTTGAAACCTTGCAAACAGGCGCAATGAGTGGCGCTATTTTTGAAACATACGTCGTATCGGAAATACTGAAATCCTATTGGAATGCAGGAAAAGAACCCACTATCTATTTTTATCGTGATAAAGAAAAAAATGAGATTGATGTAATTATTGAGCAAGACGGCACGCTTTATCCTGTGGAAATAAAACGGACAGCCAAGCCTTCGACCAGCGATATTGAGCATTTCTCCAAAATAGACGATGCCCAATTGAAGCGAGGCAAAGGTTCTCTGGTTTGTATGTATAATAACTTATTGCCTTTAACAAAAGAGGTAGATTGTGTACCGGTAGCCTATATATAAGAGAAATGGACAGAATTCACATTTTTATAAGTAGTGTTCAAAAAGTAGAAAAAGAATTGGTTCGCAAATCATTTGCCGATAAAGATGAATTAAAAACAAAGGAAGTTCTAACACATTTGAGTTTAATTAGAGGCGAAAAAGTTACCAATCCCGAACTTCCTTTGTTAGCCGTAACAGAAGCAATTGTTAATGCCATTTGCCACCGCGGCTACAACAGCAACGGCAGCGTACAGGTCATGCTGTTCAAAGACAGGCTCGAAATCAGTAATCCAGGGCATTTGCCGGCTGATTTGACTCTTGAAATGTTGAGCGGAAAGCATTTTTCCCGCCCGCGTAATCCACTGATAGCAACTCCAATGTATTTACGCGGTTCGATAGAACAAATGGGAACAGGCACAAAAATGATTGTGGAAGAATGTGAAAAACTTGGACTTCGACAGCCAAATTTTGATGAATATGGCGTCGATTTTGTGACTGTGTTTTGGCGTAAAGAAATAAAAGGAAATAATGAAGTTACCGCACCAGTTACCGCACCAGTTAATCCATTCTTTGGAAGGAGGATATATAACGCCGGAATTTTCCAATCCCAACCATCCAAAGCAACGTTATTGTTTAACGGAAAAAGGGGAGTTTTTGAAATTAAATGTAGAATTTAACAAAAAGCAAGTATAACGAAAATTCGAAGAAAAATTTAATTGAATAATGGCGGAATCAACTCTCAAACAAAAAACAGCAAACGGACTTCTTTGGGGAGGCATCAGCAATGGCGTCCAGCAGTTGCTTAATGTAGTATTTGGTATTTACTTAGCCCGTACTTTGAATCAAACGGATTATGGCATGGTAGGTGTATTGGCTATTTTTACCGGCATTGCCGCCACCATTGTTAACAGCGGAT
The DNA here is from genome assembly GCA_025999115.1 of Bacteroidia bacterium. The sequence continues at coordinate 61,058 of BNWW01000001.1, read as the reverse complement.
TTGCGGTAGCGTTAACCAATAAAAAAGAGGCTACTCATAAAGATTACAATGCCGTTTTTTGGTTTACCGTTTTCGTAGGATTGGGGCTGTATGTGGCGCTTTTCTTTTGCGCTCCGCTGATTGCCCGGTTTTACAAACAGCCGGAATTGACAAATTTATCCCGGTTTTTATTCCTTGGTTTTGTGATGGGCGGCATAGGAACAGCTTCTTCGACAGTGATGTTTAAAAAATTGATGGTCAAGCAACAGTCAATTATTTGTCTCATTGCGCTACTCATTTCTCTCTCGGTTAGTTTACTTTTAGCGTTAAAAGGATATGCGTATTGGGCGCTCGCGGTACAAACCGTTCTGCAACTTGCATTAGGAAACATTCTGACATTTATTTTTGCACCATGGAAACCCAGTCTATTATTTGATTTTTCTCCTTTGAAACAGATGTTTTCTTTTAGTATGAAATTGTTTGTAACCAATATTTTTTCAATCATAAACAGCAATATTTTTTCAGTTATTTTTGGTAAATTTTATAGTGTGGAACAGGTAGGAATTTATAACCAGGGACAAAAATGGATGGGGATGGGGAATCTATTTATAGCAGGCATGATGAATTCCGTTTCTCAACCGGTTTTAGTTCACGTGAATGAAGATAAAAACAGGCAAGTGAATATCTTACGGAAGTTAATCCGGTTTGGCGCTTTTGTTTCTTTTCCTTTGATGCTTGGCTTGGCTTTTGTAGGACGCGAATTTATTGTGCTTACCATTGGTGAAAAATGGTTGGAAAGTGTGCCTTTCCTGCAATTATTCTGCATTTGGGGCGCTTTTATATTTCTGTCCACTTTGTACACCAATTTAATTTTTACACATAGCAAATCCAATCTATTTATGTATGGCATGATGATTACCGGTTTGTTGCAACTGTTGGTTGTATTTTTAATGTATCCGTTCGGCATATTTCCAATGGTTATCGGCTTCCTCTCAATCAATTTTTTCAGCTTATTAATTTGGCAATATTTTGTAAATAAACTCATTGGCTTGCAATTAAAATATGTATTAAAGGACATTTTACCTTATTTGTTAATAACGCTCGGCTGTTTTTTCATAGCATGGTTATTAACAAAAAATATAGTAAATTTGTACGCTTTAATCTCGCTTAAAATCGCTATTTCTGTTGCGCTTTATGTGGTCGTCTTGCAATTAAGTCATGCAATTATATTTAAAGAAAGTATAAATTTTTTATTGAAAAGAAAATGAAATGTAAAATATGTGGGAATACCAATTGGAATTCATCCTATCTCGGAAAAGAGATGAATTTTGGCATGGGCGATGAATTTTTGTATTTTAAATGCGCCAAATGTGGTTGCCTCCAAATTGCAGAAATACCGGACGATATGGGAAAATACTATCCGGAGAATTATTATTCCTTTCATGTTGAAAACGTAAAACTGAAAACTAAACTTGCCAATTATCTGTTAAAAAATGCCATTCAGTCCCGTTTGGGAAAATTCAAACCCATTGGTTGGATAGCAAGACTCTATCGAGCTCGGTACAGAGATCTCCATTTTTATTTAACTAATGGGCAATTCAATTATAATTCAAAGATATTAGACGTCGGATGTGGAATCGGAGAACTATTAGTCAAAATGCACCAATGGGGATTTCGCAATTTAGCGGGTATAGATCCGTATTTAAAGGAGGATATAACCTATTTTGATACTGTCAAATTGTATAAAAAAGAAATTTTTGACCTACATGAAAATTTTGATTTGATTATGCTTCATCATTCTTTTGAGCACATGAGCAATCCATCAGCTATCATGTCAAAATTGACAGAACTTTTGTCCGACGATGGTTTATTGATCATCCGAATCCCCGTAGTGGATTGCTATTTATGGCGCAAATATCAAATGAATTGGGTTCAAGTGGATGCGCCTCGTCATTTTTTCTTGCACTCTATTAGTAGTATTGCTCTCCTGGTTCAAATGAATGGACTAAAAATAAAAGAGGTAAAATACGACTCTATCAATTATCCATTTGCGATTTCTGAATATTATTCTATAAATGGCAATAGGTGCGAAAATATGAAAACATTATCAAAAAAAGACTTGCGCTTATTTAGTAAAAAAGCAAAGGAATTAAATCGTTTAAATGATGGCGATCAAGCTTGTTTTGTGATTGAAAAAAACAACAAATTGTAAATTATGAAACTTTTAGGTATTGTTATTTTATATTATCCGGACGATACGCTTGCCGGCAATATCAACTCGTATATTGAAGGAGTGGCCCAACTCATTGTTTGGGAAAATTCGCCTGCTTCATTCGCTGTTGATATTCCTGTAAATCCGAAAATAATAAAAATGGGAAACGGCGCCAATGCAGGCATTGGAAAAGCTTTGAACGAAGCGGCTAAGTACGCTAAAGCCAATGGATTTACTCATTTGCTGACGATGGATCAAGACAGTTGCTTTGAGCATGACCATTTTTCAAAATATATTTCTATGGTAGAAAAAATGAATGAAAAAACCATCTTTTCGCCCAATTATATGATTTATGGAGAGCAAATTCATAAAATACAAGATACTTTTATTGATGCAGGCGCCAGTATTCAATCAGGCTCCCTCTACCCTATCGCTATTTTTGATGAAATTGGATTCTTTCGAGAAGATTTAATTGTGGATGGAATTGATACTGATTTTTTTTATCGTGCTAAAAACAATGGAATTTCGACTAAAATTGTAACACCTGCTTTCTTGGTTCACCGGTTGGGATATCCTCAAAAGCAATATAAATTTTTAAACATTTCTATTGCTGCTTTCCACGAACGTTCGGCATTGAGATCCTATTACTTTATCAGAAACCATCTTTTAGTCCGGAAACAATATTCCGAACACAATCCGTATCTTTTTTACAATCTCTACAAACGCTTGTTTCTTGTTGTGTTTTTTGAAACGGATAAACAAGCGAAAATGAAAGGCCTAATCATGGGTTATATTCACGGAAAAATGGGAAAAACAGGAATGCAAACTATTTTTAAAAAATCATGAATTTATCAGAAAGATACACCCGGTTAAATAATTCTTTTACGAAGAAGAAATTGATTTTTCACATAGGCATCTTTGGTGGCTTTTATTACGAATATGTGAGTATGATTTTGGCCATGCTCTATTGCTTGGACAATAAAATAAAATTTGTGTTGTATTCCAAAGATGCCAATTTTGGGTATGATAAAGGCTGGACGGATTACTTTTTGCCGTTTTGCGAAGAGGAAACCGGTCATTTTCATCACAAACAAAATCCGAGTAATGCCGATTGGAAAAAGAAAATCAAACCGCAAATCTTAATTTATCATTTATTCCATAAAAATACGTATTTGACTTTTGAATTATTTCCCTGTTTCAGAGGTAAAACCTTTGTGAGGAAGCAGTTTGATATTCCCGAATTGGGGATAAAAGGCGGTCTGCGGGAAGCGCTTCCTGTTTTGGTGGATTTGACTTGGAAATACAATCAAAATACTCAAAATATCATTGATCAGTTGACTGCTTCCTTGCACTTGCCGGAACATTATATCGGTTTTCATATCCGTTCGGGCGATAAATACACGGAAGCGGAATTATTAAATGTATCCGATTATGTTGAAAAGGCAGAAGAGAAGTCCATCCTGAAAAATGCATTTGTTTTGACGGATAATTATGAGGTTATTAATCACTTCCATTCTTCATTTAATGACTGGGATATTTCGACTTTATGCAATCCAAATGAAAAAGGCTATTTTCATAAAAATTTCATCAAACAGAGTAAAGAACATAAAAAGAAACAGTTCGAAACGTTCTTCGCTTCTATGGAAATATTAAATAGAGCGAATATTTTCATTGGTACTTTTAGTTCCAATTTAGGGCTATTTTTAGGAGTGCGCCGGCCAAAAGATACCTCTTTCGGAGTTGATTCGGACGATTGTTTGATGTGGATTTGGCAGTGGACATAAAAAGAAGTAATTTTAAAATCACTAAAAAATAAATAATATGGGACTTAACCGTCATTTTTTCAAAAAAGTTCGACGGGAACTGATGAAGTATTTCTATCTTTATTTCGGTTTCTCAGTCACGACAACAGGTCATTTCTCTTTTACGAGATATTTTAAACTGAAAAAACAGCAGAAGCGATACAATCAACAAGCGCAAAAATCCGCCGTTGCATTTCCGGTTACCAAAATGGAAGTGTATTACGAAGACAAAGAAGATAATGCAGGGGATTTGTGTTTTCATTATTTTTTTCAAGATCTGTATGTCGCACAACGAATATTTCAAAATAAACCGGTAAAGCATATCGACATCGGAAGCCGGATTGATGGTTTTGTAGCACACGTGGCTTCTTACCGGGAAATAGAAATTTATGATATTCGCCCGATGCAAATTACAATCCCTAATGTGCAATTCCAACAATGCGACTTGATGAATTTGAGTGAAGAACATTTCGAATGTACGGATTCAATTTCAAGTTTGCATGCACTTGAACATTTTGGTTTGGGGCGCTATGGCGATGATATTTGTTATGACGGATATTTATTGGGATTTCTGAATATCTATAAAATGCTCAAGCAAAAAGGAAAATTCTATTTTTCCGTTCCCATGGGAAAACAACGGACAGAATTTCATGCCCATCGCGTATTCTCATTAAAATATTTATTGGAAATGCTTACACCCTATTACGAAATCGACCTCTTTTCATACATCGACGACAAGAATACATTGCATGAAAATGTTCAAATTTCCGATGCCGGTTTGGCGGATAATTTCGGATGCCGTATGGGTTGCGCTATATTTGAATTGACAAAAAAATAACTTATTTAACATGGAAATCATTGTTTTTTCAGGAGGATTAGGAAACCAAATGTTTCAGTACGCTTTTTATCTGGCAAAGAAACAACGGTCGTTTGATGTGCATATTAATCTTTATTCCATTCACCGGGAAGGAACGCATAACGGCTTTGAATTGGAAAGATTATTCGGAATTAAATCCGACAATTCCTCTTGGTATGTACGCATAATCAGGAAATTACTGATTTTTAAAAAGAAAAAATATTATAAAACGATTTCCAATGTTCTATTAAAGGTCGTAAAACTCACCAAAATTAATATCATTCAAGAAAAAGGAGATTCGCACTACGACTACGATTACTTGATACCACGTGACGGCCGGGTTTTATATTTCGGATTTTGGCAAACTTCTCTTTATTTTACTTCCTTGGAAAAAGAAATAAGAAGTGCATTTTCATTCGATAGACTTAAATTATCCGGCCAATCTCAATCATTATCGGCAAAAATTCAAGCAGTCGAAAGTGTGTCCGTTCATATCCGGCGAGGTGATTTTTTTGATAAAGATTTTAATAATGCAATCTGCAATAAAGATTATTATATCAAGTCCATTGATTTGATTAATAATAAAATAGCTGATGCGTATTTTGTGTTTTTCTCTGATGAGCCCGAATGGGTAAAAGAAAATATTCCGCTTTCCAATGCCATTTATGTAGATTGGAATCAAGGAATTAACTCTTGGGAAGATATGTGTTTGATGTCGAAATGCAAACATAATATTATTGCTAACAGCACTTTTAGTTGGTGGGGAGCTTGGTTGAACGAAAACAAAGCAAAAATCGTGATTGCGCCTTCTCGATTTATTAAAAAAGCAGAAACACCCCATATTTATCCAAGCGATTGGATTTTATTAAATTAATTATGAAAATATCCATTATCATTCCCATTTACAACGTAGAACAATACATCGAACGTTGTTTGCTGTCGGCTTTGAATCAAAGTTATTCGAATATTGAATATATTTTGGTCGATGATGCAAGTCCCGATAACAGCATGGAAATCGCGGCGACGCTATTGGAAAACCATCCGCGACGGGAAGCGGTAAAAACAGCTCGTCATTCGGGAAACCGGGGTTTATCGGCCGCAAGAAATACCGGTGTGAAAGCCGCTACCGGCGATTATCTATTTTTCATGGATAGCGACGATGCACTTCCCCCCGATAGTTTGGAAATTTTGGCGGCGCTTGTTCAAAATCAAACCGTCGATTTTGTGATTGGCGAAATCCAAGTGATTGGCAACAAACGAAACGCTTATCCGCTTTTGCTTCTAAAAGACGGTTTTTATCAAGGCAATAGTCTGATTTTTAATGCGTTTTTAAACAAGCAATGGTATGAAATGGCTTGGAATAAATTAATCCGGCGCGAATTTTTCATGGAGAAACAATTGTGGTTTGAAGAAGGTATTTTGCATGAAGACAATTTATGGTCTTTTCAATTGGCGATAACGGCCGAAACAATGGCAGTAAGTCATTCACAAACATACATTTACCATATTCAGGGAAATTCGATTACACAAAAAAAGTCGAAAAAAAACATCGAAAACTTTTATTTTGTTTTAGAAAAAATAATCAATTGGTCGATTGCGGAAAATGTATTCAACCGTCATCCGGCTATTTCTTCTTATTTGGAACAATCGCGAATTTATTTTCTTAAATCACTGATAAAAAACAATTTTGACGGGGATTTTATTCAAAAACAAAAATCCGGAATCAATAACTTATATAAAACCGCCGTATGGAAAGGGAATAATCGAAAAATCGAATTTGTGGTAAAAGATTTTATTTTATTTTTGTGGGGTCGTTTTAAAAACACCAATATGCAGGGAGAGGGAAATCAATTGTCGGATTACAAGATAGAAATCGTTACCCGTTCGATGAACCGGAAATTATATCATTTGTCCCAATCGACCATTCAACTTCCTTTCAAAAGAATAAGACTGACAAATACTACCGCAGAGTCATACCTTTACCAGCTTTTGAAACGCGATGTGGATTATGTGATTAATATCGACGAAGACGCATTTATTTACAACAACGAGCGATTATTGGCTCTGCTAAACTATTGCATAGCCAATGATATTGATTTATGCGGAATGCCGGACGGCGGTGTTTTACCGGTCAGACAGCAGAATCCCTTGGTTGTCAATCCGTTTTTCAATATTATTCATGTCAAAAAACTCCGTTCGGCTTTTTCCAAAAAAGCCATACGAAAATACAAAGAACATCAGCCGGAATATGAACAAAAAACGCCGGTACATTTATTGAAAACAAATTATACATACCGGTATTGCGAGCCATTTGAGCCGTTCTTTGTCTGGATTAGCCAAAATTTCAAAGTGTTGTATCTGAATGCAGAAGAACATACCGATGGTTTTACCACCTTGCTGAAAGATCCAAACGACCAACCGTTTCTGCTGCACACATGGTTTTCCCGAATGTATGAAACCGATGATTTTCATACGCAACGCATCAACAACATTCTCTTAACCTGCGCACCATCCGCATTGGAAGAATATACACAAAAATACAATTCGAAAAAAGAATTATGTTTGCAAAAAATGGAATCTTTTTGGTGGTTCTACTTTTGGAAAAAATACCATGTAATAGCCGATTTCATTCGGCATCGGTGAATCATCATTCATTAATTTAGCGGAATAGTGTTTAACGGTAAATTAATGTTTAACCGAATGCTGATCCTCAAAAACGCCCCGATTATTTTCCTCAAAACTCTTCCGCGCATTATCCGAAAACCGCTTCATCCTGAATCGATTCGCCTCATCCAATTCCACCGGAGATAAAACCGGAATCAAAGTATAATCCAAGTAATTCCCGTTTTTGATTCGCGCCGTATAGATTAATGAATATTGACAAGAAACAATTTGAATGTGATTCCACTGTTTGCGGAGAACAATTTTAATCATTTGCCCGCCGTCGGTATTCACAGCCGTCATTCCTGAAACGAAATTTCCCAACGAATAAATAATTAAATGATTAATTTGCCCCGTCGAATCGCTTAATGCCAACGACGGTTGAACAACGTGCGGATGCGAACCCATCACAATATCAACGCCTTCCCGGACAAGAAATCGCGCCAATTTTTTCTGCGTCCGATTCGGCAATAATTTGTATTCGTCGCCCCAGTGCATATTGGCGATAATCACATCCGCGAATTGATTTTTAGCTTTTTGAATATCGCGCTTCATTTGAATCGTATCAATATAATTCACAACAACGGGCGGCGAAACTTCAATGCCATTGGTAGCGTAAGTATAATTCAGAAATGCGATGCGAATCCCTTTTTGCTCGATAATCAGCGGGTAATGCAACGCCCGTTCAACGGAATCGCGAAACACGCCGGTGTGTTGAACATTCAACGAATCCAAGACATTCAAAGTACGGTTAATTCCTTTGGAAAAACGGTCTAAAATGTGATTGTTAGCATTGAGGAAAACATCAAAACCAGCCGCTTTCAACGCTTCTGCAAAAGCATCGGGCGAACAGAACATCGGATAGCCTTTGTAAGGTTTTCCACCCAAAGTCGTTTCCAAATTCACAACGGCCAAATCCGCCGCCTCAATTTCCGGCTGAATATGCTGAAAATAAGACGAATAATCGTATTTTCCATTGCGATACGCCGCATCCAATTGTTTTTGATGTTGCATCGCATCGCCGGCAAAAAGCAAAGTAATTTCTTGGGCATTCAAATTGAAATACCCAATAAACGACAGAAAAATAAATAAATATGGAATTTTCATAGGATTTTCACTGTTGTCCCACCAGGACTCGAACCTAGTCAGGCAGTACCAAAAACTGCAGTGCTACCATTACACCATGGGACAAAACCGCACTTTCCTAAAAAGCGCTGCAAAGATATGGCTTTTTATTGATTCGTGCAAATAATTTTGAAGGAAATTTAATCGAAATCGACATTTACTACCACTGAATCGCCGCCCCTCCATTCCGAACCAAATACTCATTCGCTTGGCTAAACGGTTTACTCCCAAAAAATCCGCGATAAACCGACAAAGGCGACGGATGCACCGACTTAATAATCAAATGTTTCCCCGGATCAATAAACGCGCCTTTCCGTTGCGCATACGATCCCCACAAAATAAACACCAAATGTTCTTTTTCGGCCGCCAAAGCATGAATCGCCGCATCGGTAAACGCTTCCCAACCGCGATTTTGATGCGATCCGGCTTGATGCGCGCGAACCGTCAAAGTTGCATTGAGCAACAAAACGCCTTGCTCCGCCCAACGTTCCAAATTTCCGGAAGTCGGCTGCGTAACGCCCAAATCATCCTGCAATTCCTTGTAAATATTTTGCAAGGACGGCGGTAAAGCAATTCCGTCGTTTACAGAGAAACACAAACCGTGCGCTTGTTGAGGCTCATGATACGGATCTTGTCCTAAAATAACGACTTTCACTTGGTCGAAAGGCGTTTTCGCAAACGCATTAAATATCAAATTTCCCTTCGGATAAATCGTGTAGCGCGAATATTCGTCTTTCACAAACTTAACCAAATCAGCAAAATACGGCTTTTCAAACTCCGGCGTCAATCGCTGCTTCCACGATTCTTCAATCTTCACATCCATACACTAACATTTTTTCAATTCGTAATTTCTAATCCGTAATTTAAACTAATCTCCCCAATTCATCGAATCCCGGTAATTACTACTCTGCGTATATTTCAAATCCTGCAACAACGAAGAATTAACGGCAATCGTAAAATTATAGGATTGATAAGGCCCCACCGGAATCACACTTGCCGACATCGACCAGCAGTGCATCTGCCGCGAAATCGAACACTGCATCGTCGCAAATTTCCGGTTATCAAAATCGTAACTCGTATTAAAATTGAGACTCCAACCTTTGGTGGGACTAATACTGCCCGAAATCCCCAAAGTATGCGAAAGCCGGTAATCGTATTCGCGCTTATCGCTGTTAAACTCGCCGTAACCGAGACTCATCGAATACGAAAAATTGACGTTCCATGGAATATTGGTCATCAAATAACCGTCGATATCATAGTCGCCCGATTTTTCTTTGGATTTGCGGAGCGATGATGATTTTGCAGCGGCCAAGTGATCGTCCACTGCCATGGTATTCGCGCTTTCGATGTCGGTATCCGTCATTTCCATATCAGATTCATCGTCCGGAGAATTTTCTTTTCCACCAAACAAAGCGAATAGCTTTTTGAACGATTCGGCATTGAGCGTATAGGAATACGAAGCGCCGGTTGAACGCAAACGGCCGAATCCTTTTCCGGCTTCCCAACGCGGCACATTTACCCGGCGGCCGATTTTCGGATTGGTTGCATCGGGAACATAAGTATAAGTATCGAAAATCCCGTTGAGCGTGATGGCCGATTTACCGAACAATTTCAACCGGAGCGTAACATTCATATCCGACCAATTCATCGAATCGGCCAAGAAATTATAATTCATTCCGATGCGGAATTGATCGATCAGACTGATTTTTCGGGTCGAATCGGTACCGGCTATCGGAACTTTCATTTCCAAATTGTTATCCAAACTGAAACTCAAGGCGCCCGATTTTCCCCGTCCCGGCACGCCCCAAAGATTATGCGCATAAGGCGAATAATTAATCGTATCTACTTGACCGTCATGAAGATAATAAAGATCTTTGTAATAACCATAAGTTTTATCCGAAAAATCGGGCGCACCCGAAAATGAAACACTCGGCGTAAAGACGTGACGGATAATGGTTTTTTCAGTCCATTTGCCAAAAAACGGCAGAGGTTTGAACATTCCATACAACTTGGTTTGGGCGCTCATGCTTCCGCTGTAATTAAAAATACGATAAAAACCGTAAGTGGTATCGGCCGGAACGGCGCGTTTGAGTACATCATCGTATTTTTGGTCGATTTTGCTGAAATACCAGTTTTCGTTGTACGTAACATTCGGCGTAATCGTGATATTTTTAAATAAGGTAAACGAAGCCGAAATCGGAATCCGGTGTTGAACGCCGTTTTGCCAATCCTTAATCAGATTTTTTTGGAAGAAATCGTATTCTTTCACATTTCGGATACTGTTGGCTATCAATCCGTTGTAACTCATTCGAATATTTTCGTACCAACGGGGCTTACCGATTTGTTCTTTCCGTTGGAAAGGATAAACTTCGCGCATCGTAATCGTCAAATTCGGCAAAGTAACGCTTAAAGTAGTGTCTTTGGAAATTTGATTGATCGATGCATTTGCGTTGAATGAAAACGGACTTCCGGCCGGCCGAAGACTGTAATTGATGGTCGATGATTTGGTATTTTGCGTATAGTCGTTTGAATACAAACTGGTTAAATCATTTTTAGCATACGAGCTGGTCGAAAAATTCACGCTCGCCGAAAACGTACTGAACGGATTGGCTTTCGCATCTTGCGTATGACTCCAATTCAAGCGGAAATCGGTCGATTTGCTGTAATCTTGTTCGTCCTTTTCGCCGGTAATGGTTACACGGTAATTTGCGCTCACTTGTCCCGAAAACTTATAACGCTTCCGGTAACTCGATTGAGCGTTTAATCCCCACGAACCGCGCGTATAAATCTCGCCCGTCAGCGCCAAATCCACATAATCGTTGATGGCGAAATAATAACCGCCGTCGCGCAAAGAAAATCCGCGTTGCATTTCGTCGCCGTAAGTCGGCATCAAAACGCCCGACGAATAATTTTCGGAAAACGGGAAAAATCCGAACGGAATCGCCACCGGCAAAGGCACATCTTCCACGACTAAATAAGCCGGGCCGACAACGATATTTTTCTTCGGCCGCATCTTGGCTTTGGTCATTTGGAGGTAAAAATGCGGATGCTCGTGTTCGTCGCAAGTAGTATAGCGGCCATTGACCATATACATTTCGTCGTTGGGCATTTTTTTGGTTTCGCCGGCGGTAACAAATCCTTCGCCTTGTTGGGTAATCACGTCGGTTACTTTCATTTTTTTCGATTTGAAATTGTAACGCGCCGTTTTCATTTCGTATTGCGTATCTCCTTGTTTGAAAACGGGATATCCAAATTCTTCGCCCACCGAATCCAAAGAGAACGTGGCATAAACAGCGTTGTTGTCGGCATCCACTTCGATGTATTCGCCCGTCAGATTCAAATCTTTGTATTGCACCAAACCTTCGCCGAAAAGATACACCATATTATGTCCGTCTAAAACCATCACCATCGAATCTTTGGCGGCATATTGAACAGGCGCATCAATGGCATCCGTTTTTTTAGGAATCGAATCAACTTTTAAAGCAATAGAATCAGTATTTTGAATAATCGAATCATTAGAAACCGGAATAATTTCTTGAGCAAAAGAAAGAAGCGTGAATCCGCTCAACAAGCCGATAATGAAACAATACTTTTTCATCACCCCAAAAATAATTTAACTAATTCATCCCAACGCACCACCGAATCGGCGCCGTACTTTTCCATGGATTTCCGGATTTTATCAGGCGATTTTTCCTTTTCGGGTTTCGATTTGGAAAAAAACTTATCGGCAAAACAAACTAATTTTTCTTCGATGGTTCCGGGCAACATCGCGCGATGCGGCAAAGGCAAACGGTTTTGAATAATATTTTCGAGCGTTAAACCGGTTCCCGTGTGCCGTTCGCAAACCAAGGCATGTTTATCCCAACCTTCTTTCCGCAACAAATCGGCGCCCAAATAGCCGTGGCAAATATAAGGATACGAACCGAAACAATGGATTTCCGGCGCATCGGTCAGGAATATTCCAATGTCGTGCAATAAAGCGGCTTCCTTTGTAAAAGATTGATCGATAGACAATTCGGGATGATTTTCGGCAATAACCAACGCTTTTTCGGCCACAGCGTAACTGTGCGAAACCAAAATCGCATACAATTCGCTTCCCTCGCGGTAATATTTATGGATTATTTCTATGGCCGTCATCCGATTTTCATAAGAAGCTGCAAAGATAAAAATAATATGCTTATCTTTGTAGCTCTTTTTAGAATTATTAAGAATATGCGATTTACAAAAATGCACGGCGCAGGCAACGATTACGTGTATATCGATGGCTTCCGCGAAACAGTTTTGAATCCCGAAGAATTGACTGTCAAAGTGAGCGACCGCCACAAAGGCATCGGATCCGACGGTTTGGTGTTGATTCTCCCCTCCGAAACGAGCGATTTCAGGATGCGGATGTTCAACGCCGACGGCTCCGAAGCTCAAATGTGCGGCAATGCGGCGCGTTGTGTCGGTAAATATGTGTATGATAAGGGTTACACGCAAAAAAATGTGATTACCTTGGAAACCAAAGCCGGCGTAAAAATTTTGGAACTGTTCCCGGTAAACGGAAAAATCGAAAAAGTGAAAGTCGATATGGGCGAACCGGTTTTGAATACAAAACACATTCCCGTTATTTGGAACGACGAAAATTTAATAAATGAAACAATTGATTTTGAACCCGAAAAATTAGCCCTGACAGCCGTTTCGATGGGCAATCCGCACGCGGTCATCTTCATGGATAATATTAAGAATTTGGAAATCGAAAAAATCGGCCGTAAAATCGAAAATCATCCGATGTTTCCCGAAAAAACGAATACCGAATTTGTAGAAATCGTATCGCCTGATGTAGCTAAAATGCGTGTTTGGGAACGCGGAAGCGGCGAAACGCAAGCCTGCGGAACCGGCGCCTGCGCTACTTTGGTAGCCGCCGTTTTAAATGGAAAATTAGAACGCAAAGCCGTCATCCAACTTTTGGGCGGCGATTTGGAATTGGAATGGAACGCCGAAACCAATCATGTATTGATGACAGGCCCTGCGGTAAAGGTTTTTGAGGGTGAAATCGTCGTTTAATCGCGTTGGCACGATTTTTGTATAGTTGCCATTAGAATTTGAAATAATAATAAACAATTATAAAAAATGAAGAAAGTATTTTTTTTAACAGCGTTATTGTGTATTTTAACCACAGTGTCTCAAGCACAAATTACAATTGGGATGGATCATGATCCCGAATTAGCCGCTTTATTGGATCTAAAAACACAACAAATCGACGGAACACTCACCTCCGTATCCGACGACAACAACATCACATCAACCGTTGGCGGATTATTATTACCGCGCGTAAAATTAACATCAGCCACCTCACTCCAACCGTTTATCACCGACGCCGACAATCAAACCAAACTTCGCCACGCCGGTTTAACCGTTTATAACATCAACGATTCGGGATTTGAAGTCGGCATTTATGTTTGGAACGGCCTTTCATGGGAAAAACCAGCAACCTCTGTTCCTGCCACAACCGCCATATCCGGCGAAACCATCTGGCTACCCTCGTTCAATCTGGCATGGGGAGCGGTAGGCACTTCTAAAACCGTTAATTTATACGATATTTATAAAGCCGCTTATTGTCCGGCATCTTACGGAACTTCGTATTTCAGCAGTACGGGCGCAGTAGTAACGGTAGCAGACCACGACAGTGATGTGGCAACCGATTTCGATTATGTAGTTACTTATTACAACAGCACCATCATAACAATTAACAGCATCGATCCGGCAACCGGAATTATGACTTATACTCCGCAAGTAGCAGTTACACCGGCCGATAGTTTTATTAATATTATGTTGGTACGCAAATAAAAGAATGCGGAAAATGAAAAATTTATATCAATACAAGCGCATCTTGATTTTCGGAGTGCTTGCTGTTATTTCCGTATGGGGGAACACGGTTCAAGCACAAAGTGCGAAAACGACGATCACAGTAATTTATAATAATAACGGCACGATCAACAACACGACAAGTGCGGTTTCCGACGACGCTTCATTCACCGTTCCAACCAATGCGGGGGGTTTCACAGGCCACGTATGGGGTGGCGGCGGCGGCGGCGGCGGTTCCGATTACGATTGGGATACCGCTGGCGGACGACCCGGTGGTGGTGGTTCGGGCGCTTATTCAGGGAAAGGTTTTGGCGGAACTGTCGGATATGCAGCTACTATTAAAATAGGGCGACGCGGCGGCGGAGGTCCCGGCAGTGATGGTGGAAATTCCAGTGCGGGACGACCCGGCGGAGCAAGTTCCATTACCTACAATGGCGCTACTATTTCAGCCGGTGGCGGCGGTGGCGGTGGAGCCGGTAATGGGAGTAGTGTAGGCGCTGGCGGTAGTGCCGGCACCGCATCAGGAGGAGATACCAATACTAATGGTAATACGGGTCAAGGTGGCGGTAACGGTAGAGATTCCGACGGGGGTGCAGCAACTAACAGCGGAGGCAACCAAGGAGGAAAAGGATACCGCTCTCCTATCAGTAATACCAAAAACGGAGATGCCGGCGGTGGCGGTAAAATACAACTCACTTTCAATATGCACCATGTTTATATTGCAACCGACAAAACGGATGTGTGCAGTAGTGTCAATGCTACGCTTCGGGTGTTGTCGCCTGTTTCCGGAGTTACCTACAATTGGTACAAAGGTGGCGCTTCGGTAGGTTCCGGAACCACTTTTTCAACCAACGAGGCCGGCACATATACCGTACAAGCGGTAAACCCATATACTACTTCAGGTGTTGCACCAAGTACGGTAACAGCAAATCCTATAACCGGTGTTTCCGTAAATACAACCAACAAGACAATTACAATTACTTCCACAAACTCCATCGTTATAAAAAGCGGAACTTGCACGGTTGCCAACTCTTATGAAAATGGCACACTCTTGTTTTCGGAAGATTTCGGAGGAAATGCAACAACCGATCCTACCGTTCCCACCGAGGGACTTGCATCCGGTTTAACAACCTACAGCTTTACTCCTAATGAGTGCGGTTCAGGCGACGGCAACTATTCCTTGCAAAAAGAATATCTTTACAGTTGCAGGGAAGATCACGCATGGGTACAAGTAGATGATCATACTTACCCAAATGATCCCGGTAAAGGTTATTTTATGTTTGTCAATGCCGATTATGATCCGGGACAATTTTATCAATTAAGAATAGACAATTTGTGTTCCGGCAGTACCCTGTATTTTTCGGCGTGGATACTCAATATCGTTCAAGATCCTGATAGAATACAACCCAATTTGCGTTTTGAGGTTTACGATGGAAGTAATCCTACACAGCTTCTTACAAGCTACAACACGGATATTATCGGGCCGGATTATATAACATCAAACGGCACGGATATTGGGAATTGGAATCGTTACGGATTTACTTTCCCGACTACGTCTTCCTCTGTTATCTTGAAAATAATAAATAATGCACCGGGTGGAAATGGAAACGACCTTGCTTTGGATGACATCCAAGTGCGGTTTTGTACTCCTGCAATCAGTCTGACTAATCCTGCATCGGGAGCGTCCATTTCCGGTTGCGATAACGTAATTCTTGCCGGAAATTATACCGATGATGGTGTCGCTTTCGGAAATAATTTGGTTGCCTGTTGGGAATACAGCACCACCAACGACATCACCAATGCCAGCCTTTGGTCTCCGGTAGCCGGCACGGAAAAAACATCAAGCAACGGCACTATTTCGTTAAGTAATACGGTTACACAGAGCGGTTATTATCGTTTGGTTGTAGCAAACAGTTCCAATATTAATACATACAATTGCCGTGCAATGTCGAATCCTATCTCAGTAACCGTTTATCCTACTCCGGTTATTACCACTTCGGATAATGCAGTTTGCACCGGCAGCACATTAACGCTTTCAGCGACACCTTCGGGCGGCACGTGGCACAGTAGCAATCCTACCATCGCCCCGGTTGAAGGAGAAACCTATAAATTTGCAAGCAATCAAACGTGGGTAGTTCCTGTTGCAGGTTATTACTATGTAGAGGCTTGGGGTGGTAACGGTTATGCAACATTATTATTATTAAATAATTACGGTATAGGCGGAACAAAAAAAGGCGCTTTTAATTTTGCGGCAAACACAACCCTCTATATACAGGTAGGGAAAAAAGGCGCCGCTTCTGCAGGAGGAGCCGGCACTTACTTCGGTGCAGGAGGTGTTGGAGGATCATCAGGTCTTGCTCCCTACGGTGGAGGTGGAGGAAGCGCTTCCGGTGTATTAAGAAACGGAACAGCTGTGTCTAATCTTGTTTTGGCTGCCGGTGGTGGTGGTGGCAGTAAAAGTGGACTATTATTTTCTTCTGGGTCCGGTACCTATATGGATGCTTCCGATACAAATCAAAGTGTTGCTCCAAGTGGTGGAAATTCAACAACTGATCATATAGGTGGCGTTGGAGCTGCAGGTGCTTTATGGCCCCTGAAATATGATGGTGGCGGCGGTGGCGGCGGCTATCCCTACGGCGGTTACGGTGGTGTTTCAGGCTCAAGCAGTCAGGCTACCGGCGGCGCAGGCGGTATGAATTACATTTCCGGCAACACTACGGTTTCCGGTGCATTGCCCGTCAATCCGCGTCCGGCAAATAACAGCGGCGACGGATATGTCATCATTACTTATTTGGGGCCTGACGCAAGTTATGTAAAGGGAACAATCCAGGGATTAGCTACAGGTTCAAGCACGATTACTTACTCCGCTAATGATTGTACATCCAGTCCGAAAACCGTAACCGTAAAAGATTGTTTTATCAAGGTGAATCCGCAGATTCGCACTGAAATCGAATAAATAGAAACAGTTTAATAGAGCGGCCGGCACATTTGCAAAAACAGCAATGCCGGCCGTTTTTATGTTAATTCTTTTTTTGAGGTGCTATATTCAGGGTGAACGCATTAAAAATAGACCGTACGGTCTTTAACCCACCCCGTATGGTAGGGTGTTCAAAATGATGTACCAGTTTCTTGTTTAAAATTGAATAGACGAACCATCATATTATATTAATAGTAAATTGGTTACAATTATATTGACTAACAAAAAACAGAGTATGTAAAAATTGTTCTCAAAATGCTTGAATGTATTAGTTGGAAAACGGCAAATAGCCAGTCATATACAAACTAAATCATTCGTTTTTTGAATGAAAATAGGAACATCATTTTGAACACCCTACCAATAGGGGTTATCGGTATGTAATGCCCACCAGCAATCATTGAGGTAATCCAAACCGCCATATTTTTTCAAATATAAATATGCTTGTGGCTTGTACATTTTATATGCGCGAGCAAATTTACTGATTATAAAAGCCATAAAGAGCATTTTATTCTGCATTTCGCGATCAAGTTCGCGTTTATTTTCAGTTGTAGCCATAATTTTTAAAATATTATTCGCAAAATCACAATTTTTCTTTGAATTGAACCAAAGAGTTCAGAAACTTATCATTTATTTTCAACAAACTACGGCTAATAAAGGTATTGATTAGCGGTTTCAAAATCAATAGCAGCGAAATCGGTCATAAGCAGCGAAATCGGTCATATCATTTGTTATTTTCTGATTTTAAAAATTCTTCTATTCTGCCGACATAATAAAACGGCAGGTTGATTAGTTTGAATGTTTTTCCAATGTGCGAAACGCTTCGCCCATTTCCCGCGTCTTGCAGGAAGAGCCTGCGAAACCACCCAAATTAATGCGTTCTGCCGCAAATTTCCAACCTGCTTGCAAAATATACCGTATCACTTGCGCCAGAGTTTCGTTGCGGGCATATTTTTCAACATCGTCCTTATAACTTGTGAGTAAACTTTCGTAAACGCCTTTTCGAGCTGCGTTTCACCGATAGCCCGCAAAAATTCATTGAAAACGCAAGGTCGTACAGCCAAATATTCCACCCTGCCCACAGGAAACGAAACTTGTTTGCTCAATATGGTTTCCAACAGCGAGCCTGCTGCAATTACATATAAATCAGGAATTTTCGCTTCATAAAAATAACGAAGTTTTGTAATTGTCGTTTTTGAATTTTCTGAAAAGATAATATATTTGTTTCAAAATTAGGGTATAACTAACTGTTTCTTGTTTCAAAATGACGAATTGCCAATAC
This sequence comes from Bacteroidia bacterium, assembly GCA_025999115.1. The sequence continues at coordinate 42,320 of BNWW01000001.1, read as the reverse complement.
TTTTTATTCGGATTTCAACAACTCAATTAAAATTTTTCACGTATCTTTGTCGCTCAATTTATAACAACTTATGAAAACAGTTTTGAGCGGCATCCGCCCTACCGGCAATCTCCATCTGGGAAATTATTACGGAGCATTGATCAACTTCCTGAGAATGCAGGAAGAACACAAGTGTTTTTTCTTTGTCGCCGATTGGCATTCGCTGACCACGCATCCCGATCCGAAATTGTTGCACGAAAATGTTCGCAATGTGCTTTCGGAATACTTAGCCTGCGGTTTGGATCCCGAAAAAGCTGTGATTTACCTCCAAAGCGATGTGCCGGAAATCGCCGAATTATACCTTCTGTTGAATATGCATGCCTATCTGGGCGAATTGGAAAAAACCGTTTCGTTCAAGGAAAAAGCGCGGCAAAATCCGAACAATGTGAATGCCGGTTTGCTTACTTATCCCGTGTTGATGGCGACCGATATTTTGATTCACAATGCCGATTATGTTCCGGTTGGAAAAGATCAGGAGCAACATTTGGAAATGACTCGCAATTATGCCAATCGTTTCAACCACAAATACGGCGTGGAATATTTCAAACTTCCCACTCCGTTTATTTACGGACACGAATTGATTAAAATCCCCGGATTGGACGGCAGCGGCAAAATGGGTAAATCGGAAGGCAATTGCATCTACTTGATCGACGAGCCGAAAGCCATCGAAAAGAAAGTGAAAGGCGCACTGACCGACAACGGCCCCGAAGGCCTCAACACACCCAAACCCGATTACATCGAAAACTTGTTTACCATCTTGAAAATAGTTTCCACTCCCGAAGTGGTGGCGTATTACGATAATCTTTGGAATACCGGCGAAACCAAATGGTATGGCAATCTCAAAAAACAGTTGGCCGAAGATATTATCAAAGTTACTACGCCCATTCGCGAACGCATCAACGACATCAAAAACGACGATGCTTATTTGCGTAAAGTAACGAAAGAAGGTGCCGAAAAAGCCCGCGAAAGTGCAAGTAAAACGCTACGGGATGTACGGGAAATTATGGGATTTAAATCGTTTTAGAGAATACCGGCGTTTTTGTCGTTTTTATCCAATACCACACCGGATAGATAACCGCCAAAAAGCCGATTGTCAATACGGCTGCGAAAATAATGAGCAAATCGAATATTTCCACTTTGACGGGATAAGCATCCACGGCAAACATTCCGCCGGCGCCAAGTTTGATCCATCCGAAATATTGTTGTCCGAGACAAAGTAAAACACCCAAAACAAGACCGGTGATCGCTCCGGCGGCCGAAATCATCCATCCTTCAAAAAGGAAAATGCGGGAAATCAGACTTTGACCGGCGCCCAAATTGCGCAAGGTAGTGATGTCTTTTTGTTTATCCACGATGAGCATCGAAAGCGAACCGATCAGGTTGAAAGCGGCAATCAGCAAAATAAAACACAGCATCAGGAACGTTACCCATTTTTCGATACTGATCATCCGAAAAGCTTCTTCCTGTTGCTCAAAACGGTCTTTTACGTGAAATTCCGCTCCTGCGATTTGCCGGATTTTCTGTTTGGTTTCGGAGAGCGAAACATTCGCTTTCAGTTTGATTTCCAGCGCACTGACTTCCGTTTCGTAATCCAGTAAACGGCGCGCCAAGTCGATCGGAACCAAAACGTAATTATCGTCGTAAATTTGTTCGTTGGTCATAAACAAATCGCCGATATAGACGTATTCGGGATTAAAATTGGCCAAAGGATTGGTCATATTCACTTTCACATTGCGTTTCGGCGCATAAATTTCCATCGGGAAAATGAAATTGGCGTTTACGCCCAATACGGCTCCCACGCCAATGCCCAAAGTGGCTAAAGAAGAGGTTTCGTTGGTCAGTTTCAGTTGTTCTCCGAAAATCGCCCGTTCGATCGGCACCAATTGCGCAAAATTGCCAGAAACGCCTTTCAGGATAATCGGCGTTTGTCGTTCGCGATAGACAAGCAAAGCGTTATCTTCGAGGGTTTCGGAAATCACGTCTATTTCGGGTAAATTTTTGATTTCAAGGAATTTATCCGTATCGGGATGAAACACTTTCCCGCTAACGGGCGTAATTTTCAATTCGGGATCGAAAGTGCTGAACATGGTCGCCCCAAATTCGCGAAAGCCGTTGAAAACGGAGAGTGTGCAGACGGTAGCGAGCGTGGCGATCGTCAATCCGCAAACCGCGACCATCGAAATAATATTAATGGCGTTGTGCGACTTTTTCGAAAAAAGATAGCGCTTGGCTATGTAGAACGACGGATTCACTGACTCAGTAAGTTGTCGATTTTTTCTAAATAATCAATCGAATCGTCTAAAAAGAAAGCCAATTCGGGGATGCGGCGCACTTGTTTACCGATGCGGCTACCCAAATCGAAACGGATTGATTTTTTGTTTTGATGGATATTTTCGAGCAGTTCCTGCGACCGTTCCGATGGGAAAATGCTTAAATACGCTTTTGCCAAGCCCAAATCGGGACTCATCCGCACTTTGGTAACCGACACCATGACGCCTGCTAACTGTTTGGTTTGCAACAAGAAAATTTCGCTCAATTCTTTCTGAATCAGGCGTTCTATTTTTTGAAGACGTTTGCTTTCCATATTTTGAGATTGTATTGTAGTCGCAAATTTACGACAAAGTTTTGTATTATCCTATTTTATGATTTATGCCGTAGGCGCCGGCAAAGCCACACATTTCGCCAAACTATCCTCCCAAGCGGGAACCGAAAGTCCGAACGTCCGTTTGATTTTCGTTTTATCCAACACGCTGTACATCGGCCGTTTCGCCCGTGTGGGATATTGAGAAGTTGGAATCGGATGCACCATACAGGTCGTTATGCCGGCCAATTGATGAATTTTCTGCGTAAATTCAAACCACGAAGTAATGCCTTCGTTGCTATAATGATAAATGCCGGCCGGAAATGTTTGATTTTTTTCCGAAAAAACAAGGATGGACAACAAGGCTTGCGCCAAATCGGCGGCATAGGTGGGCGTTCCCGTTTGGTCGGAAACCACATTCAATTCCGGGCGTTCGTTTCCCAAGCGAATCATGGTTTTTACAAAATTATTGCCGTAAATCGAATAAAGCCAAGCGGTTCTGACCACGATACTTTCGGGACAAATTTGCAAAAGCAGTTCTTCGCCTTCGCGTTTGCTCTTTCCGTAAACCGATTGCGGATTGGTTGGGTCACTTTCGAGATAAGGACGATTGCCGCCGCCGTCAAACACATAATCGGTGGAAATATGGAGGATTTTCGCTTTTCCGCGAGCCGCTTCCGCCAGATTTTGTACGGCGTCGCGATTGATTTTGTAACACAAATCCGCATCATCTTCCGCTTTGTCCACTGCGGTATAAGCGGCGCAATTCACGATATAATCGATTTGATTTTGATGTACAAAATCGCTAACCGCTTGTTTATCGGTTAAATCCAATGTATCCACATCGGTTGGAAAAAATCGAAATTCGGGATAATTGCCGAAAAGATTACTTAATTCGCTGCCTAATTGGCCTTTTACTCCTGTGATAAGAATGTTTTTTATCATTGTTTTATTCGTTGAATTTGCAAAGTTACATAAAAAATTAATACTTTTGCCGGATGATTTACCTGCAATTATTTTGGACTTACTTCAAAATCGGACTTTTTGGCTTCGGCGGGGGATACGCACTATTGTCGCTCATTCAACACGAAGTGATCGAAAAATACCAATGGTTGAGTTTGTCGGAATTTACCGATATTGTGGCGATTTCGCAGATGACGCCCGGCCCGATTGGGATTAATTCGGCGACTTATATCGGTTATACCGTTACGGGAAATGTGTTCGGGGCGATTACGGCTACTTTTGCGGTTTCGCTCCCTTCGTTCATCATCGTATTGATCATTGCCAAAACATACCAAAAATTCCGTTCCAATCCATACATTGAAAATGCTTTTAAGGGCTTACGACCGGCTACTGTCGGCTTGATTGCCTCGGCTGCATTGTTATTGATGACTCCGGCGAATTTTATCGATTATAAAAGTTTTATATTATTTGGAATCGCTTTTTTACTTCTTTGGTTTAAGAAAATTCATCCGATATTGTTGATTGTTTTAGCGGGGGTTTCGGGATTGGTTTTGTATTGAAGCGTTTTTGGGCAACTTTTATGATGGTTAATTTGTTTATTTTATTTAATTTCAAAAAAAGCCAAATAAAAATCAAAAATAATTGCATTTCTCATAATTATACAATACATTTGCAAAACAAAATTGTTGTGTACTATGAATTTTAACAAAGAAAGAATATTGGATTCCGGAATATACAAAATGATTAAGGAGAAAAGAGCTATTAGAAAGATTAAAAACGGTTATTGATATTTTACAAGATGCCGGATGTTCAGCTATTTATTATTGATGGTAGTTTTGTTACAGAAAAATAGAATCCGAGTGATTGAGATGCGTGCTTTGAATGTCCTGCTTCAAAACTACAAGATTTAATACAACAATACCCATTGTTTGACAGAAAAGAACAAAAAAGGTTGTATAAAGGAGATTTATTTGATGCTTTTTCAATAGCCGATAGACATGAAAACAATTATATAAGTTTTTTTCAGCAGATTAGAGGTAAAGAAAATAAAAAAGGAATTGTAAAAATTAAATTGGATAAACAATGATACACAATAAAAAACAATTGACAAGTGCGCTAAAGGATATTGAATATTTGAGTAAACTTAGGGAAACCATAAAGGATTCCAAAGAGATTACGGATTTATTGTAAATACATGCGTGTAAAAGCGAGGGAATACCTTTTCAAGACACACCGGATAGCAGAAGCCGCGAGGAGGAAATAAAAAACTCGGTCAAGCGCAGGATAGAACAAGCATTTGAGAAAAGTGATCAAGAATTAGCAAGTTTCAATTTTTATTCCATGAAAAAAATAATATCACTTTATTTATTGGTCGGCGCTTATTCCGACGGAACAACGCCCGGCATTTCCGTGTATGATTTCAATCCTCAATCCGGCGATTTTGAATATTTAAGCGACATCAAAGGTGTTGTAAATCCCTCTTATCTGGTTGTTTCGCCTGATGAACAATTCGTTTATTCGGTCAATGAAACATCGGATGGCGCCGTAAGCGCTTTTCGGTTCGACAAACCGGCTGCCACTTTAACGCTTCTAAATTCCCAACCGACGGAAGGCGCAGACCCTTGTTTTATAAATATCAATAAAGAAAAAACATTTATTGTAACGGCTAATTACAACGGCGGAAGTATTTCGGTTTTTCCGCTGAATGAAGACGGGAGCATCCGGCCCATCACCCAACTCATCAATATGAATACGGATAAAAAAGTTTCGCACATGCATACCGTCGCATTTTCTCCGGATGAAAAAGGGTTGCTCGCCACCGATTTGGGAAAAGACAAGATTTATAAATTCAACATTCAACCGAATGCAAGCGAAACGTTTCTGATTGAAGACGAAGAAAAAACGACGGATTTGGAATCCGGTTCAGGCCCACGACATCTGGCATTTCATCCGAATGGAAAATACCTGTACAGTATCAACGAATTAGCCGGAACGGTTACTGTTTTTGAACAAAGCAACGGCAAACTTTCCGCCATTCAATACATCGCTTCCGACACCACTCCGGGCACAGGAGGTAAAGGAAGCGCCGACATTCACATCTCTCCCGACGGCAAATTTCTTTATACTTCTAATCGCCTGAAAGCCGATGGCATTGCTATCTTTTCAATTCATCCCGAAAGCGGTCAATTGACACGTATTGGCTATCAGGAAACCGGCATTCATCCACGGAATTTTATTTTTTCTCCTGACGGACAGTTTCTTTTGTGCGCCAATCGCGACAGCAACAACATCCAAATATTTGCCGTAAATAAAGAAACCGGACTATTGCAAGATACCGGAAAAGCTATTCAATTGGATAAACCGGTTTGTTTGAAGTGGGTTAGGCAACTGCTTTAGCTGCACGTTCTGCTTTTTGCTTTGCCTCTTTAGCTGCTTTTTGCTTCGCTTTAGCCGCCTTTTGTTGAGCCTTCGCCGCTTTTTCTGCTTTTTGCTGCGCCTTAACCGCTTTTGCAGCCGCTCTTTCCGACGCTTTTTGATTCTTTATCGCCTTATCGATTGCGGATTTCTTGCCTTTCACCACCTTCTGGGCTTCCGTTTTTTCTTTCAGCGCCGCTTTTAAGCCAACATTGTCCTTGTCTGTTTTCAATTTCAATTTCAATGTTTTAATTTCAGACTTTATGACCTCAATTTCAGACTTGTATTGGTTACTTAACTCTTTCTTACTCTTTAAGTCTTGTGCGTTCACAACGCCCGTACAAGTAAGCGCCAACGCCATACATAATAATGCAACTAATTGCTTCATATTTTTAAAATTTAATCATTTGAAGCGGCAAAAATAAGCGAAATATTTTACATATTCGTATTTTTATCAATTCTTAATTTCTTTATATATTTTTTTACCTTACTTGACAATCCGGAAAAAAGATTTTGTAGAATTAAATTTTTCTTATTTATGAACGACGAAACGCATAACAAAGTTCGATTATGCAAAATGAAAAACACTACCCCGCCTTTATGGCTAAATATTACTCCGTTAACAAAATTGTGGCATTTTAGCCCTGTTACATTAGAAGAATTACTAAGTGAAGAAGTGCAGTTTGGAACCTATAAAATACCGGAAATCATCTGATGATAAGTGATGAAAAAACATTAGACTTTATTGTTTTTTGTATTGAAGAATATAAAAATGCAAAGAAACTGAATGGCGAAGAAGTATATCATATTTTCAGCGAAACCGGCGTGCTTGATTTTTTGAATGAAAATTATAGTTTACTTCATACGTTTGGGAAAGAGTATGTCTTTGACACAATTGATGAATATATTCAAAAAAATAGGGGGAAATAGCAGGGCAATCGCTCCGCGAGAGATTACATCAATCAATAACTCTCCAACCAGCACTATTCCAACTTTTCGCAAGTATACCCCAATTTCTCAATCGCCTTCCGCAAATCCTCTTCCGTCGTTTTCCTCGTATCATACACAATCTTTACCGTTTTGCTTTCCAAATCTACCCGAAGGTCTTTCACGCCTTTCTCCCATGAAATATTTTTCTCTATGCGATTTTTGCAGTTATCGCACGACATATTCACGACGAAAGTAACTACGGCTTTTTTCTGTTTCGCATCCTTGTTTTCTTGCGTGTTTGCCGTTAAACCGAATAACAGCAGCGAGGCAATCGTAAGTAGAAATAAAATTTTTGATTTCATTGTTTTATCATTCTTAATTGTTTCAGGGGATTGCGGGTCAAGCCCGCAATGACGCCTATCTCCGTTTCTGCCACATCCAACACTTCATCCGTTGCCGTATTATAAATAAAGGCAACTAAGGAAATATTTTCCGCTCTCCAGTTCTCGGCTAACTTAAACTCGTTCGTTAATATTTTTTCCTCGTTGGCTTCGAGCATGACGGCTTCACCCCAAGTGCCGTTGAGGGCTGCGCGGAAAATGTGTTGATGCCGATAATGAGTGTCCACATGGTAAAGGTCGCCGTTAAGAAGTTTCTGACTGTCGATAATATTGTTTTCAACCACCCAGATCAACAATTTCGTATTTGTAATTTTCCGCAACCCTTTGAGGTGCGAAACGAGGCTGACTGCCCGGTTATCGCTGTCGTAGTTCGCTGCAAGGTCGATAGTAACGGACGGAGCCACTTGGAAACGCAACTTGATTTCCTCCTCCCAATCATAATATTCGGGCGAAAGCGTTCCGTCGATAACACCTACCGGATGGCCTATCCTACTCACGCCAAAATATTGGTCATACTCATTGCCGGCTTCTGTAACCAACGGAAGATTCGTTGGATAAGCATGGATAGTAACCACCACTAAACGATCGTCGTAGCGCTTTTTCAAGGTGGCCGCTTCTTCGCTCGCTCTGGGGCAATACACACATCGCTGGTCGGCAAAATCAAGCAACAAAACGGTTTTCAAAATCGTAGCCGTTTCTTTCGGTGTTTCGCGTTCTTCATTTTTTCCCTCATCGCATCCCCATAAACCCAAAATTGCCGGCAAGAGGCAAAATAACATTGTTTTTTTCATAAAATATCCAATCCTAAATTAATAAAGGGGACTTCTAAAAATTACTTTTTTCTCGCACGGAGTTATTGTCCAACTCTTTTAAGAGGAGACTATCCCAAATGAAACGAAGTCCATTAATCCCAACTGAAATAATCATTGCAAATTTATTCAAAATTTTCTATCCAATCATACTTTTTAGCACTATTTTTTGCAAAATCTATCTATCTATCATATAGTTACTGTCCTATCGGTAAGAGTTGCAACCGAACAATTTGTTCGTAGCGACAAATATTGTATGTCAGATTAATTAACCCGATAATTGATGTGGCTCGTTTGAGACCAATGGAGCGAATGTAAAAATCGTGCATGTTTTGCTCAATAAATCCAAAAATGTGTTCCACGCGTACACGTGTCTTCTATACCACATCGAAAGGCTTAGCTCCTGCATTGTTTTTCTTATTGTGGTTTAACATGTTCTCTTCCAATTCCGGTCGAAACATCTCAAAATCTACCACATTGGATAATCTTTCCAAGGGATTACCTATTTGGGACAACTTTTCTTTTGTGTGATCCGTGTCAAATAATCCCATATGTCCTCGTCTTTTGTACTGCATCTTACTACATTTTTATAGGTTATTTATACACTACAAAGATACGCATAATTATTTGATTGAAAATGAATTAATTTTTAGAAGTCCCCTATATTACTTCGGTAAGATCGTTGGTGGTATAATTTATATCCAATATCCACGAGCCTGCCATTAGAAAAGAAAACCATGTCTTGTAAAGCGCTTTTCCTTCCACTTTTTCCACCTTTCCAATGGGGGTAGAATGTTTCATCGCACCCATATTCATCAAAGGAGTAAAACCGATGTAGAGGAAGTCATCTACAAAATAACCTTCGCTGTCGGTTGTGGCGATGAATATTTCGTTGTAACCCCGGGTCAATTTTCCATTGGCGGTATAGAGATGAATGGTGTGATTTCCATCTCCTGCGGATGTGAAACCGTTGGCAATCTCCGTTAAACCGGTTGTAGGGTTGTCGTTACCGGCTGCAAATAATGCGCTACTAAACAGCACAAAAAATAATATGATAGGGTATATTCGTTTCATATTCATATTTTTAAAATTAATGTTCTACGTCAATCGTAGCCTTGAGCAACTTGGTTACATTAGCCGCGGGATTATACTCCGAATTACCGGCCTGCGATGCGGTGATGGCGATCGTTTTTGTATAGGCCGTTTCCGGATAATAATAATGCTCTAATATTAAATGGCCGGAAGATATGAATCCTACTTTTTTATCGCCGGACGTGTATGTTACGGGCAAACCCGATGTGGCTGTCGCATTTAATAGAATAGGTCCTTCACTTGATTTCCACGAACTTACGAGTTCAAAATGAATGGTTTGCTCTTTCTTCCTCGGATCTACGCTTAATATTTCGAATGTTTGCACCACATTGGCCGCTTCATAAAACTGCGAGTTGCCTGCTTGACTTGCCGTGATAGAAACGACACCCGGTTTTCGGAAAATCGCTTCTCCGTTTTCAATAATAGCAACGCTTTCATCGCTGCTCGTAAACGTAACAAGCAAGCCCGATGAGGAAGTGGCTTTCAGAGGAAGCGACCCCTCCGTTATGCTTATTTGAGCAGGAACATTCTCAAACAGAATGGTCTGATCCTCTTTCGCCTCTTCCGGGTTACAAGCCGTCAGCGCCAATAAGAATGCAGCAAGAAAGGAAATTCCTTGCTTGCTGATTGTATGTCCGAATATCATCATTCCTTTTTGTTTTTATCCCCATCCGGCGCCGGTTCTTCCACTTTTTCACAGGTATATTCCAAATCGATAATCACTTTTCGCAAGGTTTCTTCGTTGGTTTTAGCCGGATCGTATTCAATGGTAACGGTTTTCTTGTCCAAATTCGTTTGTACATCTTTCACGCCTTTTTCCCACGATAAATGGCGTTCAATTTTTGTTTGGCAATTGATGCAAAACAAATTGGTAACAAAAGTAACCGTTTCTTTTTTCTTCTTTTTGTCCGCTTTTTTATCTTGCGCCATAGCGCTCATACTTACAAGCGAAATCATTGCCATAAGCAATACAAATAATTTTGTCTTTTTCATTTTGTCTATAATTTAGATGGATACTTAATATTTTACTCCGAGTGACTGATATGTAATACTTTTACTACTAACGGCGCTGCATTGTATTCGTTGTTCCCCGCTTGATAAGCCGTAATATCAATGTTCGTATCGTAATGAGATCCGCTATAAGTTAATGTCAGGGTATTTCCGCTGATTTGCACATTGGGATGTGCGGCGGAAAAGGTAACCGGCAATCCGGACGTTGCTGTCGCATTGAGCGTTAGTTCGCCTTGCGAAAAATTCCACGCAGTTTCAGGCAAATCCCAAGTAATCGTCTGATTGGTCTTGGCGGTGTTGTTGTCTTCATTGACAATCAAGGTTTGATTCACACTGGGCGCTTCATAAAAAGCATCGTTTCCCGATTGAGCGGCTGTAATCGTAGTCGTTCCTTTTTTCAACAAAATCACCGACTTGCCACTGACTAATGCCACGGAAAGGTCGCTGCTTTTGAAAGAAACAGGTAATCCGGAAGAGGCCGTCGCCGTTAAATCAAACGAGCCTTCACTTAAATTGTGGGGAGCCAATGTCCCAAAAAAAATGGATTGATCGGCTTTGCTGTCGTCGCTGCCGCCGCAAGCGGTAAATACCACAAGCATGGACAATAAAGCGAAAAATTTCGTCTTTTTCATTTTCATTTTTTATTTGTAATAATTATGTTATTAACACAAGATATGAATCAAGGCAATTTACCAAATCGCAACCTAATTCCTGCATATATTTTTCGACCTACAACCGGCCCCCACACTAACGACGAATCAAAATCTCTTCCAAACGGTTGATCGGCATTGAGAATCGGATTTTTCTGTTTGAAATCGAACAGATTTTCCGTACCCAGATAAATATCAAACCGCTTCGTATTTTTGGTAACTTGCGCAAAATACACCGGGAACGGTTCGGATCTTCTTATCTGCGAGTTGTATCCGTTCAATCCGGGGATCCGCGAAGGGCCATTGATTTGTGCTGTAAAATCGAATACCCACCTGCGCATAGGAGTAGAATATGCCAAATTGACCAATCCGCGATAACGGGAAGTCAAGGGCTTTTCTACTTGATAATCCACTCCTTGATCGGTGTAGGTAATTTGTGTATCGTTGTAGCGAAATGCGGCAAATACATCGAAACCTTTGAACGGTGTAATCGATAAATCGGCCTGCCAAGCATCTGCATACGAAGAACCGTGTTGGTTGTAGAAGAAAACGCTGTTGCGATCTCTTTCCGGATCAATCACGGCTTGATTTTGAAATTGCGTATGAAAATAATCGAGACTGATAATCAATGTTTTTTCGTTCCAAACGGGAATGTAGGCGCTGATATTTCCGCCGTAATTCCAAGCCTTTTCGATGCCCAAGTTATTTACTTCTTCGAGATTGAACTTGCGTGCAGTTGCCAGCAGACCAATGTTATCGGCAATCACATTGGGCGAGCGATAACCGCGTCCGACCGATGCCCGCAACACCAATTCTTCCAAAACATTGTAGCGCACATTGGCCCGCGGTGTAAACAACCAACCATAGCGGCTGTTGTAATCTTCGCGAGCGCCAATGATAATCGTAAACTTTTCTCTCCACGAGTAGGTATATTCTCCGAAAATACCGGGAATTATTTCAGTCCTGTCTATCGCGGTATGGGGAACCGTACTATGTGTCTGACGATCTTCAAAAGACGTTTTGTAATTGTCGTAAGTAAAGCTGGCGCCGAGGGTGTATTTATGCGCCGGCCCAAAATCGGAATTAAACAAAGCGTTGCTGTAAAAAGAATTTTGCCGGCCATGATACAATTTGTTGCCGGCAACCGGATTCGGATTGCCATAATCTAAATTTTCATCCGAAAAATTGAAACTGTTGATCAGTCCGATGCTCTGTCCTTCTTTATCGCCGACCGTGAAACCCGTTTTATTTTCAACACCAATGCCTTTGTTTTGGATATTGGTTTTATACAGGTAGTGTTCGGCATCGGCATGTGCGGGATCATTTTGGTGATCATTATGCTGTCCGCCTTCGCGCGAATCGTAGAGAAATTTCAGTCCGGTACGCGATTGAATACCGGCTTCATTCAAATAAAACCAACGATTGTAAGCATTGATGAATTTTGTTTTAGGCATATCGAGAAAACCGTCGTTGTTGTAGTCGTGTGCATCGGCATCGGTAGATCCGTGCAGAAGCAAACTCGTCCATAAGTCCTTAGCAACTTTGGTTGCCGCCGTGATATTCGTTTCATAACGTCCCAATTGATCGGCATAGACATTGATAAACAAAGGCTCCGTGTAATTCGGCTTTTTCATTTCCAGATTGATTTGTCCGGTAACCGATTCATAACCGTTTACCACCGATGAAGCGCCTTTGGATATCTGAATGGACTCCAACCAACTACCGGGAATATAACTCATTCCAAAAGTGGAGAGCAATCCCCGGTGTGTCGGCACATTTTCCGTTAATAACTGACTGTATATACCCGATAATCCAAGTAATTGCACTTGTTTGGCGCCGGACACCGCATCCGTGAAACCGACCGTAACGGTTGCACTGTTTTCAAAACTTTCCGACAAATTACAACAAGCCATTTTGACTAAACCTGTTTTAGTAATTAATTCGGTTTTGTTGACGGAAAGACGAGACAAAACCACACCCGATTGATTACCGGTTATAACCACGTCCGCTAAACTAACCCCTTCCGCCAGCGTAAACGACACATTGTTTTGCGCTGTGTTTACCAACAAACTATCGCTGTTATAGCCAACTAAAGAAGCATACAAATACTTACTGTCATCCTCTTTTTTTGTAATGGAGAAAGCGCCTTTTGCATCTGTAATAACGCCATTACTACCCCCTTTGAAAAAGACGTTTGCGCCGGTAAGCGGCAGTTTTTTCCCTTTTTCAAGGGAATAAACGTGACCTTTCAATGTTTGTGCGTTCATGTTGAGGCTCAAAAAGAGTAAAACGACGGCTATCCATCCTTTGTGATTTCTTTTAGATGTAAGATAAATAATCAGACCGAATAATGGGATAAAAGCGACTATCCATAACCACACGGGATTTATTAACTTGGAATCTTTCTTTCCTCGTTTAATTATATCTACTATTAATATCAAATAACTCGACAGAATTAACAGTAATACTAAAGAAAATAACCACATATTTTTAATTTTTAATTTTCAATTGTTCCTATATTCAATTAACCTTGTTGTACCCCGAATTCTGAGGTTCCAAATGTTTATTCTTATTCAATTCTGCCTGAGGTACAGGTAATAATGCTTTGTAGGATTCCCATTGTTTGCCCGGAAAAGCACCCAATACAGCATCGGCGCGTCCGGTGCGAACCAAATCCCACCAGCGATGTCCTTCTTCTGCAAAAAACTCATGACGGCGTTCTTGTTCGATGCTAAGCAGCACTTGCTGTTTCGTCAAGGTTTTCGGCAATGGAGCTAATCCGGCACGTTCTCTGATCACATTCACATCATCAATGGCAGCCTCTAATTTATCCTGTTGCCCTTGTTGCGCTGCGGCTTCTGCCCGAATAAAATACTGTTCGGTCAATCGCAAAGAAACGAAATCTTCGGCCGGACCCGGCGAAGATGCCGCTGTACGGTGGTATTTGTAGGGATGTTGAAATCCGGAAACGGTAGTTGTCCATTTGGTTTTCCGCAAATCACCGTCTTCAAAAGAATTGACAAAATCGTCGGTCAGTCGCAGAAAATTATTATTTACAGCTTGTTGTCCATAATAAACCCGGTCAATGTAAGAACTCCATGAACCACTCGATGAAGTTTTGAAAATGGATTCTTTACTGCTACGCAGGAAAACATCATCGATGTTCTTGTCTAACTTGTAGGTCGAATCCCGAATGATATAATCTGCTTTGTCTTCCGCATTTTTCCACTCGCCTTGGTAGAGATAGGTTCGAGCCAACAAAGCGGATGCGGCAAGTTTGGTTACTTTGATGTTTTCATTTGAACTGTTTACCAAAGCGATTTCCACATCTTTCAAATCTTGAATGATGTGTCCGACTACCACTTCTCTCGAATCACGCCCTTGGAGTGAGGTTTCCCAAAAATTGGAAGTTGTAATATAAGGTACTGCACCATACAAATAGGTCAATACGAAATAAGAATAAGCCCTAAAATATTTGGCTTCGCCGATATAGTGTTGCTTGTCTGCTTCCGATATGATTGTAGAAGGCTCTAAATTAGTTATCAAATCGTTGCTCAACAAAATAGCGTTGTAAGCATCCGCCCAATAATAAGCCAAATACGTATTGGCCGAAGTATAAGTATTGTTGCGCAAATCATCGTAATCGGTAGCTGCAAATACGGCATCGTCCGTAATTTGAGTAAGATAATAAGGAATACCGTAATAAAAAAGCCGGTTGGACAACAGATTTTGTGTATATAAACCGTTAACCGCCATTTTGATATTTTTTGCGTCTTTAAATATATCTTCTTGAGGAATAATACTGACAGGGAGATCTGTTTCCAGCAAATTATCGCAAGAAAAAAAGGAAAATAAAATCGCCAATGATGCGATAGATCGTATGATATTATTATTTTTCATATTTTTTTGTATTATATTAAATTATAAAGAAAGTTTAAAACCTACACTCACTGTTCTCATCGGAGGGATAAACTGGAGTGTTTCCGGGCTCCATCCATTAAATTTCGAAAATGTTTTCAAATTTTCACCACGAGCAAACAGGATAAGATTTCGCAATTTCAGTTTATTCGAGAATGATTTGGGAACATCATAAGACAAGGAAACATTTTTCAAACTAATATAGGAAGCATCCGAATAAATGGCATCCGATTCGGTGTAATAGTTGTAAAAAGCACTACCGATCGGCGAAGATGTCGTTGTGGTTAGACCCGGATATTTGGCATTCTGATTTTCCGGAGTCCAATAATTATCGGCCAATTCGCGAGGTACATTTTTTCCTACATAACCCAAGGGATAATAGTAAGTTTTCAACCATCCTTCTTGTTGCGGTCTGCCTTCAAAATAGAAAAACACATCTAATTGGAATCCTTTATACCGGAAGGTATTGGCTAATCCACCAAACAAATTGGGGTCTGTGTTACCGATTAATTGTTTGTCGCCGATATCAATTCGTTCGTTGTTGTTCGTATCTTCCACAGTAGGGACACCCGTTGCCTTATCAATACCGGTAAATTTATACAAATAGTTCGTATTTACAGATTTTCCCACTGCAAAACGAGTATTATAAATGGTATTTTCCAAATTATCGAATTTGACCAATTTATTGTAATCCGGTAGCGTTAAAGTGAGTGATGTTGTCCATTTGAAATCACCGATCGAAAGATTGGTGCTTTGGGTTTCGATTTCTATCCCTCTGTTCATAAGAAGCGCTCCGGGGATATTCCCTTTATAAGAAGCTAATCCTGCTTGGGTAGGCAAAGGGATGTCACCGACAAAATTATTGTTCTTTTCCCGGTAAACAGCCGTATTTACTTGCAAACGATTTTTAAACAAAGCCAAGTCCAAAGATACTTCTGATTTCAGTGTTTTATCCCAAGAAGAGGGATAACCTACCTGTTTGATGTATGATCCGCTACTTCCGGCGTATGGATAAGAGGATATTTTATAGGCATTCAGATATAAATTGGCAGCAACGCGGTCATTTCCGGTCAAACCGTGAGAAGCCCGCAATTTACCGTAATTCAAGAAAGGCAAGTTATCTTTGATAAAATTCTCTTTGGAAAAAATCCAAGCGCCGGCTATCGACCAAAAATTACCGAAACGCTTGCCTTTCTGAAAAATAGAAGAACCATCGCGCCGCAAACTGGCATTGATGATATAACGATTGTTAATATCGTAGGTAACCCGGCCAAACACAGAAGCATAGTTTTTGTGTTTGGAATCACTTTTTGCAGGACCTTTTTCTGCTGCATCGGCGTAATTTCCAAAAAGTGATTCGTTAGAAAAGTTACGCAGATCAAAATGAGCACCGGTTTGATTATCTGTTTGATAAGTTCCTCCGGCAAGGACACTTAGAATACTATTCGTGGTAACAAATTTAGAGTAATTTACCTGCGGTTCCACAATGTATGTATCGGCATGACTGGCTCCGTAGTTCAACATGTTTTTGATTGATTTATCATCTCTAAAGGGATTATATGATTTCTCTCCGGTAGTTTCCACATCATCCGTGGTATTTCGAGTATAACCAAAATCCACTTTGGCAAACAATTCCTGAAAAGGTTTATATACCAATTGAAAATTCCCCAAGGTGGAAGTTTGTTGGCGGTTTTGTTCGATGTATTTGTATCGCAATGGATTCATCACACTTGAGTTACCATCTAACCAATAAAGGGAACCGTCATTGTTGCGTACCGGTTGATTGGGCGCATTCACTACATACGCACTCTCATCTTTACCTCTGGATCGCAAGTTAAAGGTATTATAAGCAAGCGAAGCGTTCACTTGCAATTTACCTCCGAAAGCAAAATGATTGACCATAATCCGGTTATTGAATCGACGCGATTTATCTCCTTTTTCGGCCAGCAACACTTCGCCGGCTTCATAATAATCGGTGGACACATAATAAGAGGTTTGTTCATTTCCTCCGGATATGTTCAGCGCACCGGTATAAACCATGGCGGAATTTCCTGCAAATTCTTTTTGCCAATTGGTATGGTAATTATTTCCCCATTCCAAAAGATCGTAGGCATTATCCGCATTCGGTGTCGGAGGAGTTTTACCAACAAATGCCGGATTAGTAGCATACACTATTTGATCAGCGGCAAATGCTTTTGTCCGTAAGTCCAAGTATTCTTCAGTGCTAAGAAAATCGTACCAAGTGTTCACATTGGTAATCCCGGCGCTCGCCGTTGCATCTACGCGAAACTTTGTATCTTGTCTGTGTTTGGTAGTAATCAATACTACGCCATTGGAGCCTCTTCCACCATAAATAGCGGTAGCATCCGCATCTTTCAAAATCTCTATTTTTTCAATATTGGTAGTATTCAATTGAGTTAATGGACTTTGCGAAGAACCAACTTGCACAGGATATGGAACGCCATCCACGATGTACAAAGGCTGGGAAAGTTCTTTACTGAAATTTTTTTGTCCACGAACCAAGAGTATTCCGTCATCAGTGGTTACACCGCTTACACGTCCTGTAACAGCGTTTACAGTGTTAGTATTGATTTCTTGCTCAATCACATTCGATTCTACTTTACTGATATTTCCGGTAGATGTTTTAAGCGAATCTTTTTCTATACTGCGAATAGTTTGCTTTTTTTCTGTGCTTTCTTGGGCGGAAATGGGATTCAAATAGGATAAAATACCTATAAATACAAATAAAAGTGTAAAAAACTTTTTGCTAACAGAAATATTATATAATTTTGCCATGACAATTTTTTTGTAAGAAAGCACATCTAAAAACCACTTTGCAGGGGGAAATTATGATGTGCTTTCGATTTTTTAATAATCGGAAAAAACGGCGCTTAACAGCCTTGTTTTTGTTTCCGAAACGTTTTTTATTGCAATTCTTTTTTGGTAGTTATCAAGATTACGCCATTCGCACCACGTGATCCATATATAGCGGTAGCATCAGCATCTTTCAAAACGTCGATGCGTTCCAAATCGGAGGTACTGATAGTAGCCAACGGGCCGATAGCGCCGGCAGCGCCAATTTCCCAAGCAGAAATACTTTGATTGAGGAAAGGAACGCCATCCACAATGATTAAGGGTTCTGTATTGGTTGCAGCCTCATCCACACAACATCCATTAGCGCCACAAGCATCAACAGCTGCGCCAAAGGGTGTTTTAAGACCCCGGATATTGATAGAAGCGCCGGCTCCCGCCACTCCACTGGTTTTTGTAAGTGTCAATCCGGATACACGTCCTTGAAGCACTTCCAACACACTTGTTCCCGGATATTGTGCCAAAGTTTCCGAATTAATGGTAGTTACATTTCCGGTTAATTTCTCCCGTGTGGACTTACCATAACCAATTACAACTACATCACTCAATGCTTTCTGATCTTCTTCTAAAGAGATGGTCAGATCAGTATCGCCTTTTAAATTTACTTTCTGTGCTTTGTAGCCCAAATAGAGGATATTTAAACTTTTACCTGCATCTTTGGCCTCTACGGTAAATTCGCCGTTAGCATCGGTTGCTACGCCGCCATTTTTACCATAAGTAACAGAAGCGCCTACTATCGGTTCCTTACTTTCTTTATCAATTACTTTACCTTTAATTGTTTGTGCACTAATGCCGCTAATTGACAATAATAAGCCTAATGCGAGACTTGAAAATATTTTTGCGTTCATAATCTTATTTATTATATTAATTATTTTTTTGTATTCAAAGGTTATCTGTGAAATTTGTATTACAAATCAATCAAAAATACCAAATTCAATCTATATTTTTCGAGAGTTTTATGACAATTTTTTTGTAGATCAATATCAATCAAACAGGTATTGCCCGAAGATAGCACTACAAAAGTACAGATAACTTTTAATGATTTAATTTTGTTGAATTAAAAAAGAATCGGATTATTTGGAGGCTACCAATTTTAAATCCTGTTTTTTGATATTTTCAGTCAAACCTTCTTCTGTAATTGCATTTCCATTGTAGGCAATTGCAATTTCTTTGGTCGCCGGATTGACAGTTACATCATAAACGCCTTTTTCTGCAGCTAATTTTTGTTCTACCTCGGCAGCATTGCTTACTTCATCTAATTTGAAGCGGGCATATTTAATGGCTTCATTCGCAGAGAAGCGGGTAACCGTATAGCTGAATTTTTGGAAATCGCTTTTGATTTCTTTGGCGCTAATTTTATTAGCATCGTATTCAACTTTTACTTCTTTGGCAGGAAGATCAACCTCAACGCTAAGCACTCCGTCTTCTGCGCCGATGTTTTTCTTTACTTTAGCTGCACAACCGCCGCATCCCATTTGATCGGCTTTAAAAGAAGCCTTGCGGGTAATTACTTCGTTGGGGTCGTAATCTACGGCATTGTACTTAATAGCCGTGATGGCTTCTTTCAATTGTTCGGCGCTCACTTTGGCATCATCATAAGCGATGGTTACCACCCGGGCTTCCAAATTAGCTTCAAAACCGGAAACGCCGTCAATAGCTGTTACCGTTTTTTTGATTTTTCCGGAGCAACCACCACAAGTCATGTTTTCAGCTCTGAATTTCACGGTTGTGTTGTTTGCATTCACACTGCTACCTAATACGAAGATAAGGAGCATCAAGATCATTGACAATTTTCTTGCTTTCATTTTTTTTGAAAAGTTTAATAAATTAATAAAATTGAAGTCAAATAACCAAGTTTGCAGGCCTTAATTATTTTACGGTACAAAGGTAGGACGTCTGTTTTTAACGGAAAATACCATAAAAGCGGTATTTTTAATAACTTTTAATAATTGTGTGAATTTACGAAAACTTCCTGCCGAAACTCATCAAGCCCAAAACCACCAACAAAGCATTCACTATCAATAATTCATAGCCGAATTGATAACCGGTGGTCTGCTGTAATATTGTATTGATTGAAAAGCAAATAACGGGAGATGATATGCAAATCCACGGCACAAGTTTGTCGTTCGTTTTCCGTTTGAAAAGGATGCCAAAAGCGAATAATCCCAAGAGCGGGCCGTAAGTATAGGAGGCAATCATGTAAATGGCATCAATCACGCTGGTGTTATTTATTGCTTTGAAAATCAACATAATAGCAATAAATGCCAACGAAATGCCCAAGTGTACGCCTAAACGGATTTTTTTCGCTTGTTTTTCGGAATAACGGGAAATATTCAACACATCCACACAAATGGAAGTGGTTAATCCGGTTAAGGCGGAATCGGCGCTGGCAAAGGTTACGGCAATGATTCCGATGGTAAAAAAGATTAATGCGGGAAGTCCGAAAAATCCGCCGGTAACCAAATTCGGCACCATGTCATCGGCTAAAGCAGGTAAAGTGATCGAATGAATGGCAGCATAATTCATTAATAAAATTCCCAAACAAAGGAAAAGAAAATTAACCGGAATAAAAAACAGACTGTAAGTGCAAACATTTTTCTGCGCTTCGCGTAAATTCTTGCAAGACAGATTTTTTTGCATCATTTCCTGATCGATGCCGGTCATCGCAATGGTTACAAAACAGCCACTGATAAATTGCTTGAAGAAATTTTGCTTGCTCTGCCAATCATCAAATTCAAATATCCTAAAATGCGGACTTTCGCGAACCGAAGTGATAATTCCTCGAAAATCCAAATCCAAACCTTTCGCCACTTGCCAAATAATGATTACCAGCGCGGAAAGCAGGAAAAACGTCTGCAATAAATCCGTCCAAACAATCACCCGCACACCGCTTTTGTGCGTATAAAGCCAAATCATTAATAAAAACCCGGCGGCAGTGAGCGCAAACGGCACCTTCCAAGCATCGAAAATGTAGGTTTGCAGAATCAAAACGGCTACATACAAACGCGCCGCCGCGCCGATGGTACGTGAAAGCAGGAAAAATCCCGCGCCAGTTTTGTAAGCGTTCCGGCCGATGCGTTTTTCCAGATAGGTGTAAATACTCGTAACATTCAATTTGTAATACAAAGGCAATAAAACGAATGCGATGACCACATAACCGAGCAAAAATCCCAAGACCATCTGCATATACGTCATGTCGAATTTTTGCACCATTCCCGGCACCGACACAAACGTAACGCCCGAAAGCGACGAACCGATCATTCCGAAAGCCACAATATACCACGGCGATTTGCGGTTGCCGAGGAAAAATGCAGCGTTTTCGGAATGTTTTTTTCCAATAATATGCGAAATCAGAAATAAAGCTCCAAAATAGAGCAAGATAATGCAAAAAATAAATGTTCCGTTCATTCTGTCTTTGTATTCGAGCGTACAAAGATAGTTGGAAAATTCGGAATTTTAATACACGCCACGCATCCGGTCTTCAAAAGCGCTCAGAGCGGCTTTGGCTCCTTCGCCCATCGAAATAATGATTTGTTTGTAGGGAACGGAGGTAACGTCGCCTGCCGCGTAAACGCCCGGTTGCGAGCTACGGTTGTGCGTGTCGATTTCGATTTCTCCGCCCCGGTTGATTGCAACTAAATCTTTGAACAGCAAACTGTTGGGAATTAATCCGATTTGAACGAATATTCCATCTAAATCGACGATGCGTTCTCTTTCGGTTTGCCGGTTTTTAGCGCGGATGCCGGTAACTTTTTCACCGTTCCCGATGACTTCCATGGTTTGCGAGGAAACAAAAATTTCGATATTCGGCAAACTTTTTGCTTTTTCCTGCAAAACATTATCGGCTTTTAATTCGTCTGCAAATTCAAAAACGGTAACTTTGGAGCAGATGCCGGCCAAGTCGATGGCCGCTTCGATGCCCGAATTGCCGCCGCCGACTACCGCCACGTGTTTGCCTTGGTAGAACGGCCCGTCGCAATGCGGACAAAAAGCAACGCCGCGACCGATGTATTCCGATTCGCCGGCGACATTGAGTTTGCGCCAACTTGCTCCCGTGGCGATAATTAAAGCCGGAGCTGCGAATTGTTCTCCTCCGGCGGTTTGCACGATTTTATCTTTACCAGCCAAATGTACTGTTTCAATCCGACGATGTTCCAGAATATCGATCGGATATTTTTCAAGATGCGTGCGGAGATTGTCGGCCAAACGTTCGCCGGTGGTGTAGGGCGTTCCGGTCAGGTTTTCGATACCGACGGTTTCTTTCACTTGTCCGCCGATGCGTTCGGCGATGACTCCTACTTTCAATCCTTTACGTGCCGAATAGATGGCCGCTGTAGTTCCGGCCGGACCGCCGCCTGCGACTAATACGTCGTAGTTTTTGATTTCCGATGGGGTTGCAGACACTTCAAAACCGTAATTCGCTTCCAATTTTTCAAGCAATTCGCCGAAACCGGCTTTGCCCACATGCAACAATTTTCCGCCGGCGAAAACCGAAGGCACGGCTTGAATTTTCAAAGCATCAGCTTCTTCCTGATACAAAGCGCCATCGACCATTTCGTGTGTGATGTTTTCGTTCAACAAAGCCATCAAATTGAGTGATTGCACCACGTCGGGACAGTTCGTGCAGGTAAGCGAAACGTAAGTTGCGAGCCGGATTTTACCTTTTAAAGCTTTTACGCGCCGGATAGTCGCTTCGTCGGGAATATTTTTGCCTTGTCCGTCGGCATTCAAAATCGCCAATAATAAAGACGAAAATTCGTGTCCGGTGGGAACGCCGCGGAAGGAAATGCCGGTTGTCGCGCCGTTTTTCAAAAGGGAGAAACCCAAAGGTTCGCCATCCTGAATGCGACACGCGATTTTTTCGGATGAAGCGGCTGTATCTTCCAATAGTTCAATCAGTTCATTTCGGTTCTCGTGATTAGCGGGAGCGGTAATCTCCAAGAGATAATCTGCTTTTAAATTGGCAAAGATGCTTTGCAATTGCTGTTTTAATTCTGTATCCAACATGTTTTATTATTTTTTCGAGCAAAGGTAATGGGAATTTAATTATCAATCAAACTGATATAATTTATGATTCGATAGATAGTTTTGATGTTATTTTGCTTCAGTAGTAAAAATCTGCGGCAATCCGTGTTATCCGCGTTCTATTGCGCCACCGTTCTGTCAGGAGATTCCTCGCCTGCGGCTTCGGAATGACTATGCTCCCTCTCTCCCCGCTGTCTTTTCCCAAATGGGTGTTGTCTTGTCGAGCGAAACGAAGTGGAGTCGAGACATCTCTTGACAATCGTTAAAGGCAAAAAAAGCGTGTAGCGTGGGAAGACCGTAAGGTCTTCTATTTGAGTAACCTCGGTGCAAGCGCAGCGCAGCCCGAGGTAGAACGGCATCTCTCCCTCTCTTCAACTCCGAGGAGTTCAATTTATGTACTTCAAAAGCATTGTTATTTTACAAAAAACAACTACTTCTGTCGTCAGAAAATTTAATCAATAACTTATAAAAATCGAATATCTATTTCGTTCATCTAAAAAAATCCGAAAATACCACTTTCATGGTATTGCCTCAATCGCCCAAATCCACTACCTTTGTCCCATCAAAATAATTTACATTAAAAAATAAAAATTATGGCACGTATCGCAAAAAATCTAACGGATTTGGTAGGAAATACCCCGTTGTTGGAGTTCTCCAATTTTAACAAAATTCACGGATTGAACGCCCGCGTAATCGGAAAAATCGAAGCTTTCAATCCCGCTTCCAGTGTGAAAGACCGTATTGCTTTGTCAATGATTGAAGATGCCGAAGCCAAAGGCATCTTAAAGCCCGACAGCGAAATCGTGGAACCGACCAGCGGAAATACCGGTATCGGTCTGGCTTTTGTGAGCGCCTCCAAAGGCTATAAACTGACTCTGACGATGCCCGAAACCATGAGTGTTGAACGTCGTAACCTCTTGAAAGCCTTAGGCGCCAATTTGGTTTTAACTCCCGGCGCCGACGGCATGAAAGGCGCTATCGCCAAAGCCATCGAATTGAAAGACGCCAACCCGAAAGCCGTGTTGCTACAACAATTTGAAAACCCGGCCAATCCCGAGATTCACAAAAAGACAACTGCCGAAGAAATCTGGCGCGATACCGATGGTAAAATTGATATTTTCGTTTCGGGTGTCGGCACCGGCGGAACGGTCAGCGGTGTGGGCGAAGTCCTGAAAAAATATAATCCTAATGTGAAAATAGTTGCCGTTGAACCGGCCGATTCACCTGTTTTGAGCGGCGGAAAACCCGGCCCGCACAAAATCCAAGGCATCGGCGCAGGATTTGTTCCGAAAACATTCAACGCCGATGTAGTGGACGAAATTATTCAAGTGAGCAACGACAATGCCATCCGCACGAGCCGCGAACTGGCTAAACAGGAAGGTTTGTTGGTCGGAATCTCGTCGGGTGCAGCCGCTTATGCTGCTACACAATTGGCGCAACTTCCCGAAAATGCAGGCAAAACTATTGTCGCCATTCTTCCCGATACCGGCGAACGCTATTTATCCACCGTTTTGTTTGCATTTGAAGAATATCCGTTGTAAATCAATCTTTTCCAATAACTACTTTTGTCATTCATTAAGGGTTTCACGTTGAGTGAAGCCTTTAATTGTTTTTGATTGTGTTTCAAACATATCTTAACAAATATTTCCTTCTTTTTCATTGTAAACCCCATAAAACACCGTATCTTTGCACCCGTCTAATTCCGAAAATATTTTTGAAATGAAAAAAGGACTTTATTTTCTTGGTTTACTTTTAGTGGTTTTCGCTTGCCGTAAGGCCGAAACACTCGTCGATTATTATCAAATCGCATTGAATAGCGAAGCGCGTTTGGATTCCATCTCGCAATTGTACGATTCGTTGGCATCCCAAAATTTGATGACTCCCGAATTGGGTCAACAATTGGAAGCGCAATGGGATTCGATCTACGAACAAACTATCGCCGATTATGCGCAATTCTTTGAACATCATATCAATGACTCTATCGGTCAGACAATCTTCGCTTCTACATCTTGGGGAACGCGCCGGTTGAGTATCGAACAGTTGGACGCCATTTTGGACAAAGCCGATTCCGCTTTCCAATCCACTGAATTATATCAAACAACAGTCGAACGGTTGAACCGGATGAAACTCACGGCTCCCGGAACGCCTTTCCAAGAAATTGTATCGAAAACGCCTGCCGGAAAAGAAATCAAATTATCCGATTTCGCCGGAAAAGGAAAATATGTTTTGTTGGATTTCTGGGCGAGTTGGTGTCCGCCCTGCCGTGCCGAAATGCCGCATTTAGTCAAATTATATGCTCAATATAAAGACAAAAACTTTGAAATTGTCGGTTATTCGTTAGATCGCGATGAGGCCGACTGGAAAAAAGGCTTGGCCGAACTGAAAATGACGTGGCCGCAGATGTCGGATTGCGCTTTCTGGAAATCGGAGCCGGTGCAATTGTATGATATTCACGGTATTCCGGCTACGGTTTTGATTGGTCCCGACGGTAAAATCATTGAAAAAGGCCTGCGCGGAGAAGCTTTGACACAACGTTTACAGGATTTGATTCGATAACCAAATTTTCCCGAAATGGCTCAAAAAAAATCTAATTTTTCTGCGAAGAAAATTATTAAATGGTTCTGGATCTCTTTTGCAGGTTTAGTCGTTTTTCTCTTTTTGTTTTTCGTGATGATTGCTTACGGTTGGATTGGTTATATGCCTGCTATCGAAGAATTGAAAAACCCGATCGATAAATTTGCTACCCAATTGGTTTCGGTCGATAATCAAATTATGGGAACCTATTCGCAAAGTAAAGGAAACCGTATTTATGTCGATTATCAAGAGTTTTCGCCGGCCATTATTAATGCTTTGATTGCTACCGAAGATGCCCGTTTCCAAGATCATGCGGGTATCGACGCCTACGCTTTGGTTCGCGCCGTCGTAAAAAGCGTTTTCATGGGAAAAACCAGCGGCGGAAGCACCATTACACAGCAATTGACCAAACAGATCTATTCGAATGACGAAGATCGGAAAGCCAAAAACGCAGTCGAGCGATTGTTTCAAAAGCCCATCGAATGGGTCATCGCCGTGCAATTGGAACGTTATTATACCAAAGAGGAAATCGTTGATATGTACCTCAAACAATTTGATTTTTTGTATAACGCCGTTGGTATCAAAACCGCTTGTTGGGTTTATTTCGGAAAACAACCCAAAGATATCAAAACCGAAGAAGCGGCTACGCTGATAGGAATGTGTCAAAATCCGTCTTATTACAATCCGGTGCCGGAAAAGAAACGCGAACGCACGCGCGGCCGGCGTAATGTGGTTTTGGATTTGATGTGCAAAAACCAATACCTCACACAAGCCGAATGTGATTCGTTGAAAGCTTTGCCCATGGTGATTAATTTTCACAAAGTGGATCACAACGAAGGCGTCGCCCCTTATTTTCGCGAATATTTACGCATAACACTCAATGCCAAAAAACCGCACAAGAGCGATTATCCGGAATGGAACAAATATCAATACGCTAAAGACTCCTTGGCTTGGATTAACGATCCGCTTTACGGTTGGTGCAACAAAAACAAAAAAGCCGACCGCTCAACTTACAACTTATACACCGACGGATTAAAAATTTATACCACCATTGATTCGCGCATGCAAACTTACGCCGAACAAGCGGTTGCCGAACATCTGGGCGGCTTTTTGCAACCGGCCTTTTTCCGCGAAAAAGCCAAAAGCGCCACCGCTCCCTATTCGCGTAATTTGTCGAAAAAAGATTTGGAAAAAATCCTCGACCGCGCCATAAAACAAACCGAACGTTACCGTCTGTTGAAAAAAGATGGCGCTTCGGACAACGAAGTTCAAAAAGTTTTCTCTACGCCGGTCGATATGCAAATTTTTTCGTGGCAAGGTCCCAAAGATACGATTCTCACGCCGATGGATTCGGTTCGTTATATGAAGTCGATACTTCGTACCGGATTTATGGTCATGGAACCGCGATCAGGCTCCGTAAAAGCATACGTGGGCGGTATCGACTACAAATATTTCCAATACGACATGGTCAATATGGGACGGCGACAGGTAGGTTCGACCATCAAACCGTTCCTTTATTCTTTGGCCATGGAAAGCGGGTTTACTCCCTGTAACGAAATGATGCACGTTTCACAAACGCTTTACGATGATTTGGGACGGGATTGGACGCCGAAAAACACGGTACATAGCCGCGAAGGTGAAATGGTTACTTTGCGTTGGGGATTGCAAAATTCCGATAACTGGGTCAGCGCTTATTTGATGAAAGAATTAAGTCCGCGCGCATTCAAACGGAAATTGGTTGAAGCCTACGGCTTTTCCGAACCGATTGACGCCGTTCCTTCTCTCTGTCTGGGGCCGTGTGAAGTTTCGATCACGGAAATGGTTTCGGGCTATTCGGCTTTTTCCAATGGCGGAATGCGGGTTGAACCGGTGTATATCACTCGAATCGAAGACAAAAACGGCAATGTTATCGCTTCGTTTTCGCCCCAAATGCACCAAGTGATTACCGAAGATGCGGCTTACAAAATGCTGAGTATGTTGCGTAGCGTAATGGACGGCGGCACCGGCGGCGGAATGCGTAAACAGCAAGGCGTTACGGCTCCGATGGGCGGCAAAACCGGAACTACACAAAATAATTCCGACTGTTGGTTTATGGGCTTCACGCCCACTTTGGCCGGTGGTTGTTGGGTGGGTGGCGACGATCGCGATATTCACTTCAATTCGATGAACGAGGGACAGGGAGCGCGCGCCGCATTGCCGGTGATGGGCATTTTCCTGAAAAAGGTTTTTGCTGATACAAGTTTGGGTTATTCACCCGTTCAATCGTTTTCGGTGCCGGAGAAATATAGTAATCCGTGCAGCAATTACGAAGAAACGCAGCGGGAGGAGTTTAATTTGTCGCCGGCGGTTTTGGATGATTTGTTTAATTAGGGTGTTTGAAAAGTCAACCGTTGTCCCATGTTGATAAAGTTAAGTAACCGTTGTCATTGTCAAACTACTGAATTGAACAAGCGTTTTACTTTTCTTCTCGCAATATATATACACTCCCTTTTCCTTTTCCAATCATTACCAAAACTTGCTCATCACGCAAATATTGCAAATCTTTTGAAAGCTGTTCCACAACCGATTGCCCCCAATCTGCATTTCGCACTTTTTCGCTTACCGACTTACCAATGTCCCAATAGAGCAAGAGCGTTTGTCGGCTCACGGTTTTGAGCATTTCATAGCGTGCCGATTGAATTTTTATCAATGTAACGCCATCAATTTTACAATCAAATAATTTAGCATCTTCACATCCTTCTGCATCTTCACATCCTTCTGCAAAGAAACAACAATTAGTTAATGTGGTAGAACCAAAATCACAATTTATTAATTTTGCAGAATAAAACCTGCAATTTGTTAATTCAGCTTTCTCAAATCCGCCCTCCTGCTTCTTCTTTTTGCAATATCCCTTTATTTATCAAGTCCTAAATATCGCGCAAGGCAGTATCTCTTTGATATATGCGTCATTTCTGCCCATTTAACGGCAGTCAATTTACCTTCAAAGTCGTCCAACAACTTATTGAGCATGAAGCATACTGCACATAACAATATGCTCCGCAAAGATATATATTGCTATTTCTTCTCTTTCACCAAAAACACAGCTCCCGCCCCCAAAACCAACGAAACGCCCGCAACCACCAACATCACCGGCTGCGAACCTACAAGCGATAACAAAACGCCGCCGAGCAACGCCGCCGCAATCTGCGGAAGACAAATGGTGCCATTGAACAAACCTAAATAAGCGCCCATATTTTTACCCGAAAGCGCATTCGTTAAAATGGTAAACGGCAACGCCAACATCGCCGACCAGGCACAGCCGATTAAAGCGTAAGAAACAAATAAATGATATTGATTATGTACAAAAAAAGTGGATATAAAACCGATAGCCCCCAATAACAAACTGACAATGTAGGCCATTTTCTTTTGTTTAAACAACGGAATAACTAACGCCCAAGCCACTGAAGCCAATCCCTGAACGGCAAAAAGTACGCCCACCCAATTGCCTGCATCTTGATATTCGGAGGAATGGGTGTCGGTTACGCCCCAAACATTGTCGGCAATCGCACCGTTGGTGTAAGTCCACATATACATGAAAGCGACCCAGCAGAAAAATTGAACCAAACCAACCGTCCAAAATACGGCCGGCGCCTTTTTGAGCAAGGTAACGAAGTCGGATTTTTCTTCCGTTTTGGGCTTTTCTTCAATTCCGTGAAACTTGGCGTATTCTTTCGGCGGCATTTCTTTCACTTTCCATACCGTGTAAAGCACGCACAAAATCAAAATCGCCGCACCTACATAAAACGAATAAATAACCGAATCGGGAACCACGCCTTGTCCGGCCACATTATTGATTCCTATCCATGTGAAAATAAACGGGAACAAAAATCCCAAAACGCTGCCTGCATTGACCAAAAAACTTTGAATGGAATAAGCAAACGTTTTCTGTTTTTCGTTTACCATATCGCCGACAAGCATTTTGAAAGGTTGCATCGCCATATTAATCGACGTATCGAGAAACATCAACGAAACCAATCCGAAAATCATGGCTGCACCCACCGCCATTCCGAAACTGCCCGCATTCGGTAACAAACACATGACAACAATGGCTACCAACGCTCCCACAAGCAAATAAGGAATCCGCCGGCCGAGGCGCGTCCAAGTACGGTCGCTCAATGTGCCGACAATGGGTTGAACGATAATCCCCATCAAAGGAGGAAGTATCCAAAAATACGAAAGATTGTGCGGATCGGCGCCTAAAGTAGCGAAAATACGACTGATGTTTGCGCTTTGCAATGCGTAAGCGATTTGTACTCCGAAAAATCCGAAACTTAAATTCCAGATTTGCCAAAATGAAAGATGTGGTTTCATGCTATTTGTGTTTTTCAAAAATTCGACTTGGATGCAAAATTAGGGAAAATATTGAAAGACCGGCATGAATTGACGAAAAAATCACTATTTTTGCCGTTTTTATAAATATTAAAAAATAATAACGAATGATTCGATCTTCCAATTTGCAGAGTAAGTTAATTCTGTTTTTGCTGTTTATCCCGCTGTTTTTATTTGCTCAAACGTCGCCGAACTTGTACAAAAATGCCGATAAAAAGGCGATGAATCATTGGGCGGATTCAATATTGGCGACGATGAATACGGACGAAAAAATCGGACAACTTTTTATGCTAATCATCGACCCGGCGCCGTCGTGGAATCCGCGTGTTTTAAAAAATATTCGCGAACAGAAAATTGGAGGACTGCTTTTTTCGAGCGGTAAATTAACTGATTTGGCCAATAGTTTGAATCTTTATCAATCAGAAAGTCGCATTCCCTTATTTGTATCGGCCGATGCGGAGTGGGGTTTGGCCATGCGATTGAAACAGGATACACCCCGTTTCCCGAAAAATATGATGCTCGGAGCTATTCAAAACAACGAATTATTGCGATTATATGGCGAAGAAATGGGGCGAGAATGTCGCGAATTGGGTATTCAAATCAATTTTGCGCCGGTGGTCGACATCAACAGTAATCCGGCGAATCCGGTTATCGGCACGCGCTCATTCGGCGAAAACCGGCAATTGGTAATCGAAAAAGCCTTGGCCTATTCGCACGGTGTGGAAAAGATGAATGTAATGGCCGTTGCCAAGCATTTTCCGGGACACGGAGATACCTCCACCGATTCACATCAAACCTTACCGAAAATCGACCACGACCGGAATCGCCTCGATTCCATCGAACTTTTTCCGTTTCGTGTGTTTATCCGTGCGGGTTTTTCGGGTATGATGACCGGCCATTTGGCGATTCCTGCTTTAGACAGTACGACACAACTTCCGTCTTCGCTTTCGCCCGTTATTGTCAATCGCTTATTGTCCGATGAAATGGGCTTTCAAGGCTTAAAATTCACCGATGCTTTGCGGATGAAAGGCGCCGCCACGAATCGTAGCGCTTGTGTAGAATCGTTTTTGGCAGGAAATGACATTTTATTGGCTCCCGATAAAGCGGACGAAGAGTTTGCCGCTCTGAAAAACGCCGTTGAAAAGGGCCTGATTCCCATGAACGCGATTGACGAAAGATGCCGGAAAATTCTTTGCTACAAATACATTACCGGATTAGACCGTTACAAACCAATTACTCTAAAAGGTTTAAGCGCACGAATCAATACTTCCGAAGCCGATTGGCTGAATCAAAAATTGAATGCCGAAGCGGTTACTTTATTAAAAAATGTCGATGAATCGGCGCCTTTAAAGCAATTGGAACGAAAAATAGCCGTCGTTTCTTTGGGCGATAAAGCAGACAATTCGTTTCAATCGACGTTGGCGTTGTACAAATCGTTTGATTTCTTTCAAGCAGCCGATGCTGAAAAAGCCGTTGAAACCATCGGCCGGTTGAAAAACTACGATGCAGTAATTTGCGCCGTTCATTCCGAAAAAATTACCGATTTCATCGCATTGCAAACTTTAGCAAAACAAAAAGAAGTGCATTTATGCTTTTTCACTTCGCCGTATTTCTTGACAAAATATAAAACGTCCGTTTCATCGGCAAAATCGGTCATTTTAGCTTACGAAAATACGACGTATGCACAAAAAGCCGCCGCCGAAATTTTATTGGGCGGATTGCCGGCCAAAGGCAAACTTCCGGTTACGATTGAAGGAATGTTTCCTTACGAAACCGGCCTTTCCACCGAGAAAGTGCGCTTTTCTTATCAACGCCCGCGCGAAGCGGGAATGTCGGAATTTGTTTTGAACCGGATTGATGATATTGTTGAAGAAGGCATTAAAAACGAAGCTTTTCCGGGTTGTCAGGTTTTAGTGGCGAAAAACGGAGTTGTGGTTTATAATCGTTCGTTCGGTTTTTTCGATTATGCCGGAACGCATCCTGTGCAGAATAGCGATTTATACGATTTGGCTTCGATTACCAAAGCGACCGCTACACTTTCGGCGTTAATGAAACTCTATGACGCCAAAAAATGGCGATTAAATGACCCGGTTTCGCATCATGTCCCGGTATTGAAACAGACCGATAAAGAAAACATCACGATGCAAAAGGCTCTTTTCCACGAAACCGGATTAGAGCCTTTTTTACCGCTTTACCTTGAATTGATTGATACTGCGAGTTACAGCGGCCGCCTGTTTTCCAACAAGCGCGACGCCGTTTACCGGATTTTGTACGACAAAAACACGTATATCCGTACCGATTTTGAATTTCGCGCCGATCGAGTTTCGTATAAACCCAAAGACGGTATCCGGAAAAAAGTCGCCGAAAACTTCTATCTTTCCGATCAATTCGACCAAATTATCCTGCAAAAAATTGTCGAATCGAAGTTGCGAAAGAGCAATCGTTACCTTTACAGCGATCTCAATTTCATGTTGTTGAAAGAAGCGGTTGAAAATCTCTCAAAACAAAGTTTGGATGTTTACACGAAACGGAATTTTTTCGATAAATTGGGCGCTTCTTCCACCACATTCCTTCCCTTGAAGCGTTTTAATAAATTGTGTATTGCACCCACCGAAAACGATGCTTTTGTGCGAAATCAAATCGTTATCGGTTATCCGCACGATGAATCGGCCGCTTTTATGGGAGGCGTTTCGGGCAATGCCGGTTTGTTTTCCAACGCCAACGATTTGGCCAAATTGTTGCAATTGTATTTGAATCTCGGCGAATACGGTGGCGAGCGTTATTTGTCGATGAATACGGTCAAATTGTTCACTCAGACTAAAAGCCAGAACAGCCGCCGCGGACTCGGTTTCGATAAACCCGACAAACAAAAAGAAACCGGACAAACGAGCGAAAAAGCGCCCGGCAGCGTTTACGGCCACACCGGTTATACCGGCGCTTGTTTTTGGGTTGACCCGGATAATCAATTGATTTATATATTTTTATCTAACCGGGTGTATCCTTCGCGTACGCATACGCAATTGATGAGGTTGAATATTCGCCCGCGGATACAGGATGTGATTTATGAGGCGATGAATTAATTTTTAATTTCTTTATCAGTGGTGTTTTTTTAATTAATTTTTATCTTTGTGGTCATGAATTTAAGATAAAAGAAAATGTATATGGTATAATAAAAGCGTAGGAATTACGTATTAAAATATAAATTGGAGCTAACGCTCTTATTCTCACGATTTCGAAATCTGGTAAATTTCTGCCGAGAATAAGTTGCGAAAGTTCATGCTTTTGGGCGTGAATTGTTCGTGCTTATTTGGTAGAAACGGTTTACCAGAGCCGGAAGTCGTAAATAAGCAATTAACGAATAGTTTACGCTTTTTTATTTCTATCAAATGAGTTATTCGCACATAGGACAAGCTATTAAGGAGAAAGTTGCGGAACGGGGTTTGAAAATAGCCGATTTTGCCCGGTTAATCCATTGCAGCCGCTCGAATGTGTATTATATTTTCAAGTGTAAAAGTATGAACTGCGAACTTTTACGTTTGATTTCCGATTTCGGATTGGTAGCACAAGAAGAATCTAAAAAAAGCTCTCTATTGCCGCAATCCGGCGATTTTGCTTTGGTAATTGATGCTGCACCCTTTCTTGAATATGCCGCTGATTTGCTGAATTTCAGTGGTGGAAATTCGGCAAATGCTCCTGCATTTCAGTCCTTTCGTTCCAAAATATTATGGGTAAATATTTTCTTGATTCGAAATCGGCGCTTCGGCTACGGTTGGAAATTGACGTAAACATCGGATAAATGGGCGCGCCGAAACAGTAATTTTGAAATTGGCGATGGCTACGAACGACGTATCGGATTTTTTCGCAGGATTCAGGGCTATGTTGGTGGAGAAATATTTCTGGGTTATGGCAAATTGACCGATACTTATACTTATGGCAATCCTGTTTCTCAGACCAATCCCATTCCTTCGAGTTATAATTTCAATGGAAATATTAACAATGGAGTCCGTACTCTGTACAACAAACAGAGCAGTAATTTCATTTATGGATTGCGAGGTATTGTAGGTGTAGATGTTTTTCTGATGCCAAATCTTGCCATTGGTGGAGAAATTGCACTCGAAATGTGGGGAACAAATGGCGGAACGATTTACTCCACCACCGAAGAATGGGAAACTTATCAAGTCAGTGTAAAAGAAAATTTAATATCACCGGGCAATGATTCATTTACTATCAATGCAATGCCCATTACAAGTTTGAGTATCAGTATTTTCTTTTAAACCTATAAACTTTCTATATGCTCTTCCCCGGATTATCAAGGGAAGAGTGTATAGAAATGTAGTTTTCCAACGATAAACAAACTTCCCGTGCAAACTTTTGAGCGTAATCCATCAAACTTTCCCATTGCGAAGCCGATAAAAACGGTAAATCTTCGAGTTTTAATTGATTTTGGATAAATCCATAGATCCAACCTGCATTGAAATTATCGCCGGCGCCAATGGTGCTAACCGGAATTATCGCTTCCACC
Organism: Bacteroidia bacterium; assembly: GCA_025999115.1. Next base: position 8,151 of record BNWW01000001.1, on the reverse strand, counting down.
GGATATTTAGTTTCCCAATTCGGCGTTTTCAATACAATATTGTTGGAACCTTGCGTAATAATCAACGGTTTTTTTTGCGGCAAAAAATATTGATTATATATCGATGAAATGGTTTGTTTTGGGAATAAAACGGCTAAATCTTCGTCGGAGCAACGGATTACATCAGCAAACGCAAAATTTTCGATGAAAACGGGTATTAATTCCGCTCTTTCCGAAGCGTGCGCTTTTCTGAAATTAATGTCGTAATACAAAAGCGCTTTTTGCGATTGGGCATATCTTAAAAAATCGCCCATTTTATCACGCAAACCTGGATTCACAGCGAAATAGGAACCGAAAACAACTACATCGCCAGCATTGATTGCAGGGAAACGAATATCCAATCGTTTTTCGGGAAAATCGGAGTAAAAAACGTATTCGGCATTCCGGTTTTTGTCTAAAAAAGCCATAGAAACAGGGGTTTTTCCGTCGTCAAAAATATAAATATGTTCGGTGGAAAGGCCGTTTTCTTGCATAAACGATTGAATCAGGCGGCCGGTGCGGTCGTTTCCCAATTCGGTAATGAATGTCGCAGGAAGTCCGCTACGCGCCAAAGAAATCATGCAATTGAACGTTGAGCCGCCCGGAACCGCTTTCTGCAGTTGGTTATTTTGGAATACGATGTCCAAAATGCTTTCGCCGATGCCGATAATTTTACACATAAATCGTCGCAAAATTACACTTTTTTTCAAAAAGATAGCTACCTTTGCAGCGTGAAATTTAAAATATTAAAACTATGAAGCCGTTAGTAAATCCAATGGAAGAGGCGGAACGCTATTTGCAGAACGCCAAACAGATTCTTTCCGAAAAAGCAGGGAAGGATGGTAATTATTATTCCGACCCGAAATATGTTAAAATGGCGGGACATACCGCATGGGTTGGTGTGTTGCTTGCGCTTGACGCTACGTTTAATGTAAGGAAAGACAAGCGCAAAAGAGTGAATATCGATGATTATACAACAGCCGTCGCAAAAGTTGATAAAAAATTTCCGCGCATCCTCCATAATGCTTATGAAACATTGCATTTGGTCTTGGGTTATGATGGAAACCTGAATTATAAGGTAGTGCAAGGTGGTTTGGTTGCGGCAAAAGACGTAATCGACAAGACCGCCAAATACTATCAAAAGCAATAATTAGAATGAGAAAAACCGTTTTATTCATCTTTTTTGGATGTATTTCTTGGAGTTTGTTTGCCGAAGTATCTACAAAATGGTGTGTGGATAGCGTGATTGTTGAAAACCAATCGGAACGACACATCGAAAAAATCGCTTTTGAATACGCCGTTTTCGGACAAATTGCTTCCGAAATGCGATATATCCGTCCTGATTTGCAAACCGCTTGGATTCCAAACCGGAAATCGGAATATCATTACAACAACCAACGCAACGAAATCTCGGTCATTTCATCGGTATTTCAACCCGCAATACAAACATGGAAAACCTCCGGTAAATCCGAAACACAATACAACAACGGAATCATCACCACCGCCTATTCCATGGATGCGCAACAACAAAATTGGCTTCCGCTTTGGAAATCCGAAATAAATCAAAATGAATGCCGCTTCTATCAACGGCAAAACAACGATTGGTTGCCGACTGATAAATACATCGACCAAACCCATGAATCTGCCGCTTACAAGTGGAATGCAACTTCACAAACGTGGAATCCCGCTTATTCGTCGGAATATGCTTACGATGCCGGCGGCCGTTTGCTGATTGCAACGCTTTATTTACAAAACCGGAACCAAGAAGCCGTTTTTGTACGATATGACGCCGAAAATCGCTTGTCGTCGGAAATCCGTTACCAATGGAATGAAACACGAAAAGACTGGACGGAACAACGGCAAATCGAATATCTTTACGACGAAAACAACCGTTTGCAAACACTCATCGAATCTTCTTGGGACGAAAAACAAAACGCTTGGAACAATCGCCAACGAACCGAATATCAATATGGCGCCGATCACGATTTTCCGGTTTCGGTTTCCGTTTTTGATTGGGATAAATTGGAAACTTCGTCTGTCGTCTATTCCTATTTCTATTCGCAAAAAACATTTTCGAGCATTCCTGAATTGCCCGAAAATCAAAGCCGTTTCTCTATTTATCCGAATCCGGTTTATCAATATTTTCAAGTATCGGGAATCGCCGATAATTCGTGGTTGATGATTTCCGATATGAGCGGCAAACGGCTTCTCAACCGGTTTATTAACGACGGTGAAAGCGTTCCGGCGCAATTTTTGCCCGAAGGAACGTATATTGTTACTCTGCGCACCGGAAAAAACACGGTTTCGCAAAAAATCATCAAAAAATAACTTATGTTCCGAATCAAAAGGCTGCATACATTTGTTTTGGGTACGTTTCTGCCCTTGCTGTTGGCCACGTTCAGCGTTTGTTTGTTCATTTTGCTGATGCATTTTTTGTGGATGTATGTGAGCGATATGGTCGGAAAAGGCGTTGGTATCGACGTGCTGGCAAAATTGTTTTTCTACGCTTCCTTGAATTTTACGCCGATGGCTCTGCCTTTGGCTATTTTGCTGGCTTCGCTGATGACGTTTGGAAATTTGGGTGAACACCTCGAGTTGCTGGCGATGAAAGCGTCGGGCATTTCGCTTCTCCAAATTATGAAGCCGTTGATTGTGATGGTTTTGTTTCTTTCGGCCGTTTCGCTGTATTTTCAAAATGAATTGGCACCGCGAGCACAAGCCAAAATGCTTACGATTGTGCTTTCGCTCAAACAGACTTCACCCGAATTGGATATTCCCGAAGGTTCTTTTTATAAGGAAATTACAGGCTACAATGTCTATGTGCGCCGGAAAGACAAAAAAACCGGAGTGTTGCGCGATTTGATGATTTACGATTATTCCAAAGGTTTTGAAAATGCAACGGTTATCGCCGCCGATTCGGGACGTTTGGATATGTCGGACGATAAACAAAATCTGGTATTGAGCCTGTATAGCGGCGAATTATTTGAGAATTACAGCAAAAAAAACCGTTTGCCGAACGATAAAAACCTTTATCGCCGCGAAACATTTGGGATGCGCACGATTTTGATTTCTTTCAATACGAATTTCGAAATGGTCGATGAATCCATTATGGGCAGTCGCGACATCGGCAAAAACATGAGCGAATTGAGTCTTTTTATTGATTCGGTACGACAAGAACAGGATAGCGCCAATCGGCAAACTACTGCCTATTTTAAACACAACATTTATGCCAATACGTTTACCGACAAATTTACTTCAATGCCAAATCGTTCACTTTCAACTAAAAAAGATTCTTTGCTGATGCAGGGATGGGATGCGTTTTATGCGCAACTTCCATTGGAATCGCAACTTAATTATTTGGAACAGGCGCGAAGCAAAACCGACCGCCTTCAATCGGATTACAACTATACTGCGATGCGACAGAGTGATGAACGCAAAGTCTTACTTTCACATATTTCCCAATATTACAAACGCTTTTCGTTGGCTTTGTCGTGTTTGCTGTTCTTTTTTATCGGAGCGCCCTTGGGAGCCATTATTCGTAAAGGCGGTTTGGGAATGCCGGCCGTGCTTTCGGTTTTCCTTTATTTGTTGTATTATACGGTCGATTTATTCGGTACGAAGATGGTCAAGCAAGACGTGTGGCCGGTTTGGCAAGGCGTATGGTTCAGTTCGGCGATTCTGCTGATTTTGGGCGTTTTCTTTACTTATCAGGCTTTGAACGATTCCACGATGTTGAATCCCGACGATTGGAAGATTGCATTTCAGAAATGGATTAAGAAAATTCGGAAAAAATAACCGAAATATGAAAGAAAAATCGTACTTTTGCACGGTTTTTTTTAATAGGCAAGCAGAAGACAAAATTCAATAATTAATAATTCATTAAATTTATTTAACAATGGCAAATTTAGATTTAAGTAAGTACGGAATTAACAACAACATTCCTGTTGTTTACAATCCGTCTTATGAAGAGCTTTTTCAAGCAGAAATGGATCCGAAAAATGAAGGATTCGAAAAAGGTATTGTAACAAACACCGGCGCCGTATCGGTTGATACGGGAAAATTTACCGGCCGTTCTCCTAAAGACCGTTTCATCGTAAAAGATGCGACCTCTGAAAACACGATCTGGTGGGATGGCAACATCAATAAACCGACGACAACCGAAGTTTGGAACGATTTGAAAGCCAACACGATCAAAGAATTGAACAAAGCTGAAAAATTGTATGTAGTTGATACATACTGCGGAACAAACGAAGATACTCGTATGAAAGTTCGTTTCATCGTGGAAGTTGCTTGGCAGGCTCACTTTGTAACCAATATGTTCATTCGTCCTTCTCACTACGAATTGGCAAACTACGGCGAACCCGATTTCGTAGTATTCAACGGTTCAAAAACGACCGATCCGGATTGGCAAAAACACAATTTGAACTCTGAAGTTTATGTATTGTTCAACTTGACCGAAAAAGAGCAAATCATCGGCGGTACTTGGTACGGCGGCGAAATGAAAAAAGGGATGTTCTCCATGCAGAACTACTATCTGCCATTACGTGGCATTGCTTCTATGCACTGCTCGGCCAACGTAGGCAAAGACGGCGACGTAGCGGTATTCTTCGGTCTTTCCGGAACAGGAAAAACCACTTTGTCCGCCGATCCGAAACGTTACCTCATCGGCGACGACGAACACGGTTGGGACGACAACGGCGTATTCAACTACGAAGGCGGTTGCTATGCAAAAGTAATCGACTTGAGCAAAGAAAACGAACCCGACATCTGGCGCGCTATCCGCAGAGATGCTTTGTTGGAAAACGTAACGGTAAAAGCAGACGGTACTCCCGACTATTCAAAAGAAGCCTCTAAAACGGAAAATACCCGCGTTTCTTATCCGATTTATCACATCAACAAAATCGTTCTTCCTTCTCGTGCCGGTCACGCGAAAAAGATCATTTATTTGTCGGCTGATGCCTTCGGCGTATTGCCTCCGGTTTCTATTTTGGACGAAAAATCGGCTCAATATCACTTCCTTTGCGGTTATACTTCAAAATTAGCCGGAACGGAACGCGGTATCACCGAACCGGTTCCTTCGTTCTCTCCTGCATTCGGCGAAGCATTCTTGACTTTGCACCCGACCCAATATGCAAGCGTATTGGCTAAGAAAATGAAAGAACACGGTGCAAAAGCCTATTTAGTAAACACCGGTTGGAATGGCACAGGCAAACGCATTTCGTTGAAAGATACGCGCGCCATCATCGACGCCGTCATCGACGGTTCAATCGACAAAGCAGAAACGATCAATGTGCCTATCTTGAATTTGGTTGCTCCGAAAGCATTGCCGGGCGTTTCCGATATTTTGGATCCGCGCACCACTTACGGTGCAAACGTGAGCGAATGGGAAACCAAAGCAAAATCGTTGGCTGCCAAATACATCAAGAACTTTGAACAATACTTGCCGGAAGGTAAAGATTTGATTCCTTCGGGACCTCAGTTGTAAAATTACAAAACCTGTTGAGTTTCAAAAACTTTATCAGGTTTCAAAAACGAAGCGGCGTAGATCGAAAGGTTTGCGCCGTTTTTTATTTTCTTGTTTTTTGCCGGGATATATCAAGAAATTTGTATATTTCCCCTATAAATTTTGTCTGTTATTTTGCGTTTGTGTGTAATCGAAGATTTTATGCTAACTTTGCAAAATCATAAACAAACAAAAATATAAAATGCGAATAACGCATTGCTAAAAAATAAATAATAAATCATGAAGAAACTGAATCATTCCTTTTTAAAAGGCTTTAATTTCTTGCTTGCCGCGCTAATGGGTTTGTTGGGTTTTACCAACTGTGAAGGAGCAGGTTCAAGAGAAGAATACGGCGCGCCCTATTCCGATTATGTGATTAAAGGAAAAGTGGTCGACCACAAAACCGGATCGCCCATCAAAGGAATAAAAGTCGGCGAACTTTCTTCTTTTGCGCCAATGTATGGCACTATCTATACCGAATATTACAAACAACAATTTTTGCCCGACACAACCGGTACTAACGGCAATTATGAAATTCGTTATGTGCCGTATTTGGACAATAATAGGGTAGAATTATTTGCAGAAGACATAGACAGCACAGAAAATGGAGTGTATATCAATAAAACCGTTGGAGTAGATTTCGACAATGCCCAAAAAACAAAACCGGAAAACGGTTGGTATCGCGGCGAATATACCGTAACCCAAGACATTGAACTTGACTCTGCTAATGAATAAAAAACCCTCTTTTCGCAAACGTATCGGGCTAGAACTTTTTCGCACAATGCGGCACAATCAAGCAAAACTACATGAATTGAATACGCTGTTTTGGGAATGTACTTTGCGCTGTAATTTGGCCTGCAAACATTGCGGAAGCGATTGTAAAGTGTCTGCCAATCAATCGGATATGCCTGTCACCGATTTCCTGCGCGTGATCGACGAAATTACACCGCACCTCAACCCTAACAAAACATTTATCATCTTTACCGGCGGCGAGGCATTGGTGCGCCGCGATTTGGAAGTTTGCGGCGCCGAACTTAACCGGCGCGGTTTCCCGTGGGGAATAGTTTCAAATGGGATGTTGCTCGACAACAAACGATTAAACTCTCTTATCCTTGCCGGAATGCACACGATTACGATTAGTTTAGACGGATTTGAGGAGGCGCACAACTGGCTGCGTGGAAACCCGAAAAGTTACGAGCGAGCCGTAAAGGCCATCCAACTTTTAATAAATGAAAAACGACTGATCGCTTGGGACATCGTTACTTGTGTGAACAAGAAAAATCTGCTGCAATTAGCTGAATTTAAGCAATTTTTGATTGATTTAGGGGTAAAGGAATGGCGCATTTTTACCATTTTCCCTGTCGGACGAGCGGCGGAATTATCCGAATTGCAACTTTCGGACGAAGAATTTACGGCAGTGCTTGATTTCATCAAAAGTACACGACAAGAAGGAAAAATCAAACTCAATTACGGCTGTGAAGGTTTTCTGGGCGATTACGAAATGGAAGTGCGCGACTATTTTTATCAATGTCATGCAGGCATAAATGTCGCCTCCGTGCTGGCCGACGGCGCGATTTCCGCTTGCCCAAGCATCCGCGCCAACTTCAATCAGGGCAATATCTATCAAGATCATTTTTGGGAAGTTTGGCAAAACCGTTTCGTCCCTTTCCGCAACCGCGATTGGGCAAAAACCGGCGATTGTGCGGCCTGCGCGATGTGGCGCTACTGCGAAGGTAATGGGATGCACCTGCACGATAATGACGGGAAATTATTGTTTTGCCATTATCAAAGGATAGTGTAGCGTTGGTGTGTAAGGAAATGATTTGGTAGATAATTTTTGGAAAAAAACGGTTAGGGTTTGAAAGCGGGGTAACAATAAAATTCTGTGTTTATTGGGTAAATAGTACATTGAGGTGCTGGGTGGAAAGGAAGTCGGCTCGAATACTATGCTGAGAAGACTGCAAAATTTGTCTACATCGGGAAGACCGAAAGGTCTTCTATTTGAGTAACCTCGGTGCAAGCGTAGCGCAGCCCGAGGTAAAAAAAGACTACATCCTTCCACACTTCAACTCCGAGGAGTTGAATTTATTCATCTTGCCAAAACCATTTTTCATCCAAATCAATCCCATTTTCTTTGAAAATACGTTTTATTTCATCAACAAAACTTTCTTTTTTATGATGTTCTTGTTGATTTTTGATGTAATTAATCACTACTGACCGACTAAAAAAAATCAAAAAAAGGGGTTAATCCCTTGCGGTTTCGCCCCAAAGTTGTAAATTTGTTGTACCACCAATAAAATTACAACGATGGGCAAAGATAGCGAAAAAAATTTAGTCGGTCAGCCGTCGAAAAAAGTACAACAAGGAAGGCGTAAGTTTTGAGGATTTTTACGCATTTGATTCGAGTACGATAACGCTTTTTTCGGAGATAATGAAAGGCGTGGGTCGTAACCGAAAGGACGATGGCAAAAAGAAAGGCGGATTGAAAGTGCACATGCTGACCGAACATATACATATAAAATACAAGGAAACAATTGAAATAGAAATAGAAGAGAAAGGAAAAAAGAAAACGCGGAAGAAAAAAGTGGTGAAAACACTTTGTTTACGCTTGGTTTGGTACAAAGACGAAC